>CALZIO010000002.1 GCA_945787785.1 uncultured Chromatiaceae bacterium | reverse complement strand
ACCACATTCCTTGATCGTTGGCACTGCATCGATGTTCATCGCCCGCCTCCATTTGCCTTTCAGCAAATTTATAGCAGGTCATCTATCCTGTGTCCAGAAAAACTTGTGTGTAACGATGTGGCACCTACCGGGGGCTTGTGCTACCTCGCTCGCTATTCGCATAGCTCTCCATGTAGCACGGCGATTGTTGGGTTTGAAGTGTCTAAATCCTAATATATAACAATCTATCCATTTCCCGAATACTTGGGCGATTTGAGCTGAGTCACAGCTCTTCTTCATGTTGCTTGGAATCACAAGCGAGTCTATCGTATTTTCTCAGAATTGGAACTGAAACAATGCAAAAAGCTCAAAACGCCAATAGTGCGTGAGTGTCCCGAACTGCTGGTTGTGCCAGAATCGATCAATCAGGCTTCGTCAATAGACTTCATGCATAACCAGTTATCTGGTGTGCGAAGTTTTTGCTTGATCAACATGATCGATTATAACAATCGTGAAGGGCTGGCTGTGGAAATAGATGTCTTCTTGCCGTCAGCACGTGTGATTCGAGTGCTACAACCGATCTGTACGTTAACCCAAAAACATAAGTTGGCCTTTGGCCTAAATTTACTTTTTATGGCGTTTATATATGGAGTAATTACCCCATCATAGGTTAAAATTTTGTGAATAATTATAAATAGTTGAATTTTGTTGGTATAAATTCCATGGATATAGCTACGAGAATCAATAAATCCTTGTTTACCCAAGTGGATGCGTCGTCACTTGTCGCTTTCAGAATCATCTTCGGCATCATACTGCTGAGCCAGGTCATAAAAGACTTCGCGCGGGGCCTGATTGAACTGAATTATCTCACCAAAAGTTTTTACTTTAAATACTACGGGTTCGAGTGGGTAGAAATCTGGCCCGGGGATGGTATTTACATCCATTTTATCGTCATGGGTGTACTGGCTGTTTTCATCGGAATCGGCTTTTTATATCGATTAAGCACTGTTCTGTTCCTGTTCGCGTTCAGCTATATTTTTTTACTTGACCAGGCGTTATACCTGAATCACTTCTACTTTGTGATTCTGGTTAGTTTTATAATGTGCATCATACCGGCCAATCGTTGCTTTTCGGTCGACGCACGGCTCAGGCCAAAAATCAGGTCTACCACTGTGCCAGCATGGTCGGTCTGGATTGTGCGGGCCCAGTTTGAAATTGTGCTGATATATGCGGGAATTGTAAAAATCAATTCGGACTGGTTGCAGTTAGAGCCATTGCGGATATGGCTGAACGATCTTGCTCCCCACATGATTACGCCGTTTAATTACCTGTACACTCAGGACTGGGCCATCGCAATTGCTGCCTATGGCGTGATTCTTCTGCACATTGTCGGCGCTCCGCTATTGCTGTTTAAGCGTACGCGGCTGGTCGTGTTTTGCATGTATGCGTGTTTTCACTCATTAAATCATTTTATGTTTAATATCGGTATATTTCCGTGGTTCACGCTGCTCGGGTCGTTGATATTTTTTGATCCGGACTGGCCAAAACAGCTGTGGGAGAGAATTCGTAAACTATTGGGATGGCCCCTGAATACTTACAAATACAAACCTACGCCTGTTAGCGGCGGTATTAACCAGGCTGCGGTAACGTTTTCTTATAGGCAAAAAGCACTGCTGGCATTTCTCGCGATCTGGCTGGCCTATCAGATACTATTTCCTTTGCGACACCTATTATACCCAGGCAATGTTAGCTGGACAGAAGAAGGCCACCGTTATTCCTGGCAGATGAAATTGCGGGATAAGCAGGGTGCAGCCAATTTCTTTATTATCCATGAGCCGACAAAAAGGACGTGGTATATCTATCCGCGTTGTTGTTTGTCGTATACCCAAGTTTATGCAATGGCAGGACGGCCGGATATGATTTTGCAATTTGCGCACTATCTTGAGAAAAAATGGGCACAGGAATATGGGTTAACCGATGTAGAGATATATGTTGATAGCATGGTATCACTTAACGGCCGAAAGCCCCAGCCGCTGGTGGACCTGCAGCGTGATTTTACCAAGATTGAACGTAACCTGAAGCATGCGGACTGGGTTATTCCACTTACCGAACCATTAAAGTCTGGCGATTAGCATCGCGCCAAATTACATGCCGGATCCAGCATCTGTGCAAATCTATAAATGGTCCAATTAACTGCCCAATGATTTCTGGGTTTTTATTTTGCATAGGCTTTCCATTTTCAGCAACCTTTTGGCGTGAAATATTTCTTTTATCGCTTGAATAGCAATGTTTTGTGAGTGAGACAGGGGAGGAGGTATGTGACAGAAACGAGCTATAGGTGAGGGCTTGATTGATCTGAATTTCGAGATGAATTTTAGCCCTGGCAAGCTTTTAAGTTGAACCCATGTATTGCCCGAAAACATAATCTGTCTGGGTTGTTTCCAAGGATCACGTTAGCACTGCTTGAAATTGGGGGGGCGATTTCCAATGTGTATCGTAGAGCTCGTAGGGAGCTTTAGTATGCTCAGTAGTTGCTAGGTCTGCGCATTCGAAAGTTCGGCATTTTGCAGTACATTTTTAACACTGGCAGTTCAGTTTGTCTTGAGTTGTTTTAGGGTATTGGAACTGTGGTCAAAACGCGAATACTAGGGTCAATCTGGTTGTGGCTAGATGTTTTTTTTAAGGGACGGTCAGAATTTAGGTGATGCCAGATTTGCCTTCAGAGTGGTGTTCTATGCCCCCAAACATATTTTGGGGGCACATGGCAAAGTAAGGCTTAATAAAGCCTTACTCTTTTGGGTAGACGGCGGAAACGAAGTGGAAGAACTGCGAAAGCAAGAATAATTAACAGCAGTTCAGAAATACCGAAGGCCGCGACACCACCAGCATCAGCTGTTCCAACTTCAGTTGTGGTACTGGAATCCTTGTTTTCTTTGTCATCAACGGCAGCAGAGTCATCTGCGACTGAGTTGTCTACAGTCGCTGTGTCACCAGCAGTCCCAGCTGTATCGTCAGTATTGCTGTTATCCATGTCATCATCGGTTGTAGGCGGCGAGATGACTAAAGGTTGCACCTTAAAGATTTCATCGCTGAAATCAGGATTGCCGCCAGTAAAGTCCGACGTGGCACGAAACACGATATCGGTTCCATTTGAAGAGATACTGGGGCGCAGGCGAGCAATGTCAGTATTGCCAACGGTGAGTTGTATAACATCAGGACGTTCACCATTGCTCAGTTGTTTTACCACTGGACGACCATCATCACCGAGCGGCGCTGCAAGGTCTATCATGGCAATTTCAGATTCGCTGTCAACATTGTCTATATCAACACGTGAGCGTGAGCTGAAAATTATCTTTTTGCCATCGTCGCTGATCTCGGGCCAGTGAGCGTCATCATCAATATTACGCCAACCTGAATCGTCGATATAAGCATCGGGGTCGTCACTAAAGGTAAGTTGTCTTAGTTCGGTGCCATCACGTTTGGCCATAAAAATCACGTCCGGCAGGAATGGGTTGTCACCCAGAATTGTTCTTTCTGTATTTTTAATACCTTCACCGTTGGGATTGATACAAGCAGAGAAGGCAACCCAGGTGCCATCATAAGATAGGCTCGGTTCAAAGGCGTCTTCTTCACGGATATGAAAATCGGCATCGATGTCTGTATCGGTAATCTGCACTGTGTACGTAGGCAGATCGTCTATTGTAGCTCCATTCTCACGGTAGCCAGCGAGATCAAAAACAAAGATCTCATTACTATGGTCATCGTTCTTGGGTGGAATAAGATCAACAAATGAGTCGAATGCGATAGTGGTGCCATCGCCTGATATAGAGACATTGCGAGAGGCGTCATCGCGAACATTGTCAGTCTTAGGTGCGCCACGCGTGATCTGGCTCAGGTTTGTGCCATCGGCATTGACGACATAGATTTCTCTCGTGTTGCCATCATAATCTTCTGGATCTTCAGTAAAGAAGACAGAATCATCGTTTTCACCGACCAGATCCTGAGTTGATTCAAACGCAATAATGTTGCCATCATCCGAGATGCGTGGGTATTTAGAATGTCCATCAGTACCATACGTCAGTTGTTTTATGCCTGAGCCATCGTTATTGATGATAAAGATTTGGTATTTGCTGCTCATGTAATAGTCGCCTTCAACTACATATTCATGTGGATTTTCTCCTGTCGGATTATAGTTTGAAGCGAATACCACTACGCTACCATCGGCAGACAGTCGAGGCATTCTGGCAGTATAGTATTTATCAGGGTAAGTGGGGTCGATTTTAGCGAACGTCAGTTGTTTGAGGCCGGTGCCGTCGCTATTTATAATGAAGATGTTCTCCATGTTATCCGGATTACCACCAGGAATAAGATCGGCTTCTGAGGAAAACACGATTCTTGATCCATCCTTTGAGATATCAGGATCCCTGGAATAATAGAAAAAGTCTGGTGAATTGGTCAGCTGTGTGACCGTACTGGTATCAGTGGCAATGCTTGAAACAACGGCTTGGGCGGAGCCAGCCATTACTGTGAATATAAGCATAGTAAAAGTTGGTGCAAACTTCTTAATGTTCATACCTGTGCCCCATGTTTGTATGTGTAATGTTTATAAATCAAAAAGCTATTATTTGATTCAGAGTTTGTCCGCTATAAGTATTCTGTTTGGGAATACCTAATCGCCATTGTTCCCACCAATACCATTACCTGGAGGAGGGCCAGAATAACCATTCCAGCTGCTACTGCCCCAACTTGGATTTGGTCGAACCCGAGGACCATAACAGTCTTCGTGGCAGCCATACATGTTTCCAATGTTTTGGCTAGGATCGTAAAAGATCTTCCAGTCCGCTTCAAAGATGTTAAACCCGGCGCCTTCACCTGAGTACTCACTTTCAAATGAGCCGCCTGACAAAGTGTTGTCGTATCGGCTTTCGTATTTGAATTTACCACCGGTAACGTCAATAACAGATCCGGGACTATCAATATCGTTAATGTCGAATTCACTGACAAAATCACCATCTGTGACTCGAATAGAGTTCCTTTCCATAATGCCGGCGATGTTGTCCTGATTATAGTTGCTGTTAGACATCCTCAGTTCAAACTCAGCGGTAACGCCATTGTCATCAAGCGTCTGGATGATATCGGGTTTGAGTGCGTACGCCTCTTTTTTGATGTCCTGAAAAATACCGTCTGCTTCGATTATTTGCCAAAACTGCGTGCTATTGGGGTTGGCAGTACCGCTGCCTGAGAATGCAGCCGGGCCTAATGGATCGTAGGCATTGTTGTCTCTTTCCGAGATATCGCTCCAGTCACCGAGACTGTCTGAAATAGGGCCTAAGTCGTCGATTTCACTCGGAATGCGACTGACGACACGACAGCCTCCACCTCCATCATCGCCTTCACTACAGACGCGGGTGATTTTGATATAGGCTTCTTGCTGAAAGTCATCACCCGGCAGGCCTAGGATGACGTGATAATATTGATCGCCTGAGCCTGGGTCTCTAACGCGTTCCATGAGAAAAGCAGTACGATCACGACCGTTGTCGTCGCGAAACTCGTCGTTGTCATCGCAGTCCTCGAAGCCATTATCTTCGCCCCCCCCCCCACCGCGGTTACAGTTGAAGTTGAGCCATTCAGGATCCTCAAGACGCCTGTTTTCAGGCTGGAAGTTGAGTTGGAATTCAGCTTTTGCAATGCTGGAAAAGCTGAGCATGGCGAGCGTCAATAGTAAGATTTTAGTGCCCAATCCTTGGGTCGTATTTAGAAGTTGTGCTAATCCTATTTGATTAAGAACTTGTTGATACTTCATAGATTTCCTAACCTCATTATAACTTATCAGTAATTATTTTTTGCTGTCACACAAAGGGACCCTCATATGGGCAAATCCTTGCATGAAAAAAATAGTGCTAATAACGACTCTTGCTGGCCAAACTTTAACACAAAATTACGCATTGTTTAACTCATATATCAATTTGTATAACAGTTTGTAGAACAAAACGATAAATATCATAAAGTTACACCGCTTTTTTTGTGTTGAACATATTCACCTTATATAGTTGCTTTACCCAGCGTAGCCTGACGACGTATAATTCAGCGCTTTTTAATTTTACGGGATTAGTTCATGCGCATCATAGAAGAAGCCCTAACGTTTGATGATGTTTTGTTGGTGCCTGCACACTCCACTGTGTTGCCCAAACAGGTAGATCTGTCCACCAAGCTGACACGGGAAATTACCATGAATATCCCGTTGTTGTCTGCCGCCATGGATACGGTCACTGAATCCCGCCTCGCCATTGCCCTGGCGCAAGAGGGGGGTGTTGGCATCGTGCATAAGAATCTCCCCATCGAAAAACAGGCCGAGGAAGTATTCAAGGTTAAGAAATATGAAAGTGGCGTAATAAAAGACCCAATTACGGTGTTGCCGAGCACCACCATTCGCGAAGTTTTGCAGTTAACCCGCCAACATAATATTTCTGGTGTGCCGGTTGTGGATGGTGCCGAGCTGGTTGGCATCGTTACTAACCGTGATCTGCGTTTTGAAACCCGTTATGACGAGCCGGTTTCAACCGTGATGACACCTAAAAATCGTCTGGTTACAGTGAAAGAAGGCGCTTCACAGGAAGAGGTATTGGGCCTCTTGCATCAACACCGGATTGAAAAGTTGTTAGTGGTGAATAACGATTTCCACCTGCGGGGCCTGATCACTGTTAAAGATATTCAAAAGGCTCAGGACAAACCCAATGCCTGTAAAGATGAATTTGAACGCCTCCGTGTCGGCGCGGCAGTAGGCACTGGTGGTGATACTGAGGATCGCGTTGCTGCGCTGGTGGAAGCTGGTGCGGATTTGTTGGTAGTTGATACTGCGCATGGTCATTCGCAAGGTGTGATTGATCGTGTTGCCTGGGTGAAAAAGAACTTTCCTGACATGCAGGTGATTGGCGGAAATATTGCTACAGCTGCTGCTGCCAAGGCACTGGTTGCTGCCGGAGCGGACGGCGTCAAGGTTGGCATTGGGCCGGGCTCGATCTGTACCACGCGCATTATTTCTGGCGTGGGTGTGCCGCAAATTACCGCTGTCGCCAATGTAGCCAAGGCCTTGAAAGGTACCGGTATCCCGTTTATTGCCGATGGTGGTGTGCGTTTTTCAGGCGACTTGGCAAAAGCGCTTGTCGCGGGTGCTTACTCGGTAATGGTGGGCGGTATGTTTGCCGGTACTGAAGAGTCACCTGGCGAAGTCGAGTTGTATCAAGGCCGAACCTATAAGGCCTATCGTGGTATGGGTTCACTTGGAGCAATGCAACAAGGTTCCAGTGACCGCTACTTCCAGGATTCTTCTCAAGGCGTGGACAAGTTGGTGCCGGAAGGCATTGAAGGGCGTGTGCCATATAAAGGTAGCATGCTGGCAATTGTGCATCAGCTCATGGGTGGCCTGCGTGCAAGCATGGGTTATACCGGTTGTCAGAATCTGGATGAGATGCGCAGCAAGCCAGAATTTGTGCGTGTCACCAATGCGGGTATGAAAGAGAGTCATGTGCATGATGTGACAATCACACGAGAGTCGCCCAATTATCGCATCGATTAAGTAATATTTGGATAGGCGGATGCCTAACCGCTGTTATCCATTACCCTCTCCCCCTAGGGGGGAGAGGGTTGGGGTGAGAGGTATATATAAGAAATTTCCTAACGTTGCTAAGCAGCGCACCCCTCATCCTAACCTTCTCCCCTTAAAGCACCCAATGGGCATAAAGGGAGAAGGAACTTTGCGAGGGATTAAGAAAGTGTTCTGCTCTTCTTATTCTTTCAGTCCTTTAATTTTTTATTAGCTAGAGACCTCGATGAGCAAAGATATTCATCAAGATAAAATTCTGATTCTAGATTTCGGTTCTCAATACACCCAACTGATTGCCCGCCGAGTGCGCGAGGCTGGCGTCTATTCCGAATTGCATCCTTGGGATATGGATGAAGATGCCATTCGCGAGTTTGCGCCCAAGGGCATTATTCTTTCCGGTGGGCCAGAGAGCACAGTCGCGACCGATGCGCCTATTGCTCCACAAATTGTATTCGAGCTGGGTGTACCGGTATTTGGTATTTGTTACGGCATGCAGACCATGACGGCTCAGATGGGCGGTAAGGTCGAAAATGCCGATCATCATGAATATGGTTACGCTCAGGTGCGTGCCCGTGGCCATACAAAATTGTTACGCGATATCGAAGACCACACCACTGATGAAGGCTACGGCATGCTCGATGTTTGGATGAGTCATGGTGACCGCGTTGTTGAATTGCCTGAAGGTTTTAAATTGATGGCCTCGACCGAATCAGCCCCGATTGCCGGCATCGCCCACGAAGAGAAGAATTTCTACGGTGTGCAGTTCCATCCCGAAGTGACTCACACCCATCAAGGCCAACGCATTCTGGAGCGTTTTATTCACGATATCTGCGGCTGTGGTTCAGATTGGACTCCGGGCAATATTGTCGAAGATGCCATTGCCCATGTGCGAGAACAAGTCGGTAACGATGAAGTCATCCTGGGTCTGTCAGGTGGGGTTGATTCGTCTGTGGTAGCGGCGCTGTTGCACAAGGCGATTGCCGATCAGCTCACTTGTGTCTTCGTCGATAATGGTCTGCTGCGTTATAAAGAAGGTGACCAAGTCATGGCTACCTTCGCCGAGCACATGGGGGTGAAGGTGATTCGCGTGGATGCCGAGCAGCGTTTTCTTGATAGGCTGGCCGGTGAGAATGACCCGGAGAAGAAGCGTAAAATCATCGGCAATCTTTTTGTAGAGATTTTTGAAGAAGAATCCAACAATCTTGCCGCTGCCAAATGGTTGGCCCAGGGCACGATCTATCCAGATGTGATTGAGTCGGCAGGCTCCAAGACGGGTAAGGCCCATGTGATTAAATCGCATCACAACGTGGGTGGACTGCCTGAAGATATGAAACTTGAATTGCTGGAACCTTTGCGTGAGCTGTTCAAGGATGAAGTGCGCAAGCTGGGTGTTGAACTGGGGTTGCCCTATGACATGGTGTATCGTCATCCGTTCCCTGGCCCGGGCCTGGGGGTGCGTATCCTTGGTGAGGTGAAAAAAGAATTCGCCGATGAATTGCGCTTGGCGGATCACATCTTTATCGAAGAACTGCGCAAGCATGATCTTTATAACAAAACGTCGCAGGCCTTTGCTGTGTTTCTTCCCGTCAAATCTGTCGGCGTCACAGGTGATGGTCGTCGTTATGAATATGTGATTGCGCTGCGAGCGGTTGAGACCATCGACTTCATGACAGCACGCTGGGCCCATCTGCCTTATGAGTTTCTTGATCACGTCTCACGTCGCATCGTGAATGAAGTGTCCGGCATTTCCCGTGTTGTGTATGACATCACCGGTAAGCCGCCAGGAACAATTGAGTGGGAGTAGGCGGCACAGTCCTGCTACTACACATTGTTAACGTCACTCATCAAACAAACTGCTGCGCAATCATGCCGAACACTGTTATACGCAACGCTTGATAGTCGGGTAGCGGGGCGTTTATTCCTACCAAAATGAAGTGTTGGTCTCCACACAAGGAAGTCCGCAAACGATCAGCGAGCCAATGCGGTCTATGACAAAACCGCTATGATATAGCTCTCGCTAATGTTTCTGAAGGCAGTTCACTAAAGAGTGCTCGATAATCTGCAGCAAACTGGCCGATATGCCAGAATCCAAAGTAATTAGCGACGTCAGTCACGCTCGTAGTTTCGGCACAATTTTCAAGCAATGCCGCATGAGCCCGGCTGAGACGAACTGCGCGAATGTAGGCTTTAGGTGTCACGCCACACTGAGCGACAAAAACCTTCTGTAAAGTCCGATCGCTCATATGGGTTAGATTACACAAATCACTCACGGTAATGTTTGCATCATCGTGGCTATGAATATAAGACCTGGCTCGCTTGAATGCGTCCAGGCTATTTGAATGACGGCCACCACGAGCAGTGGTAGCCGGTTTATCCATTATTCGTAGCAGCGTTCCCGGCAGTGTGAATTCCATGATGTGTGCCATGCGGGATTCGTTTCCAGCGGAATGTCTGGTCAGTGCGAGTCCGACCAGCCATTGTGACATTTGGCGTAATTCTTCCAGGTCATCGTTCGTCATCTCCACCATGCGTCCATGCTTGAGACTCTTATATGCATCATACAATTTAAGTGTCTCAGCAACCTCCAGCAAGTGGGTTTCGGTGAAGGAGAGGTCGATAGCATCGAATGCCCCGCTGGTATTGACGAGCAGCTCTGTCTCGGGCCGGTAAAGTTGCAGCGTTTTCGCGTTGGTCTGCTGATGCCGCCAAACGAAAGGCCTGCATTTCGCCGTTGGAATACCCACAGTGATCATGCCAGGAGGAGGGTTGCCTTCTGCCTCCAGTACCAGGTTCGCCGTTAGACGGCTCAGCAAAACATTGCCGGTTGCGACTTGCAAGGCGGTAGCCGAGAACCTGCCTTGCGCGAGTTGCCGACATTCGAGATCGTATCCTCGCACCGTTTCGGAGAATACCTCGAAGTCTGTAAACACATGCTGCGTCATTACCACTCCTCTCGATATTTGGCATCAAGCAATCGGTATCACCCTATGACCACTCGGATCACAGGCTTATTTTTCGGATTTTTGATGTGCTAAATATTAATTCTAGGCGATCCTTGGGCCTCATTGCCAGATCGAGTTGTGCAGATCGGCGAATATTACAGATTACTAATTCACCGAGAGGATGTATGAAATGTTAAACCGTATGATCATTGGCGCCCCTATCTTGTTGATCTTGCTGACGGTATTTACAGCGTCGGTCTCGGCAAAAGAAATAGTATTTGATGCAGAGTACCAGAAAGTGCAAAAGCAACATGGCGCTGCATGGGCAGAAGAGGATAAACAGCTGAACAAACGCCTGGCCGAGTTAAAAGCCAAGCATGGCAAGAGTCCGAATATTATCTATTTCATGTGGGACGATGCCGCCTATGGTCGTGTCGGCCACCCGATGTTGAGCAAGCTGACCGGTATCGATACCCCGAATATTGACAAGATGGCCCAGGAAGGTATGGCATTAACCCGTATGTATACCGAGCCATCCTGTACACCGACACGTGTTGCCACGTTGACCGGCAGACATCCTGTGCGCTCTGGTCTGACCCAGGTCGTGTTCCCGGTACACGCGATCGGCATGCCTAACGATGAGGTCACCATCGCGGAAGTTCTGAAGAAGGAGGGCTATAAAACCGCGTTCTTCGGTAAGTACCATGTTGGTGATATCGATGGCTCCTACCCACATCAAAATGGTTATGATGAGACCCTGTTCACCATCTACAACCAGTTTGGTTCACAGTTCTTTAACAAGGATGGTCAGGACATCCTGGCGACGATCGGTCTGATGGAAGATCAGCAGGACCAGTCATATACAGTGGATAAAGAGTTCCGAAATCCGGCCACTATCCCCTGGGCAGCCGAGGCGAAAGCTGGCGGTAAAGCGAAGCAGTTCAACAAGGATTACTCCTATGAAGAGCAGTTACGTTTCGTTGAAGAGGTGCATAAACGTTCGATGGACTTCATCAAGGCCAATGCCAAAGGTGATGCTCCTTTCATGTTGAACTACTGGTGGCATGGCCCAAACGTTGCAGGAACACATCGACTGGGACGTGACAGTATCTCATCAGGCGGTGGTGATGGTGATGGCCTGGAGTACATGGATAAGCGTCTTGGCGAGATGTTCCAGCTGCTGAAGGATGAAGGTATCGATGAAAATACCATCGTTATCGTGATGGCCGACAACGGTCCGATGCTCGAGTTCTTCCCGCACATGTCAACATTTGGACTGTACACCGGCGGCAAAGGCGCATTCACCGAAGGCGGTGTGCGTGTGCCTGCTTTCGTCAGGTGGCCAGGTACCATCGAAGCCGGATCTGTTGCTGGTGATATTATTCACGTGACCGATCTTTATACTACCTTTGCAAACCTCGGCGGGGCCAAGAAGCATATTCCTACTGACCGCGTTATCGATGGTGTCGACCAGACTGCCCTGTTTCTAAACGGTGACACCAAAGGCCGTCGTGACTATGTGCATATCTACACCGGTCCTCTGTTAGCGGCGACGGTGAAACAGCAGTTCAAACGTCACTGGGTAGGTGACCGCCCTGGACTTGCGGGCAAAGGTTTCTTTGACCTCTATCGTGACCCTAAAGAAGAGCAGCCGATGATGGCGCAGTTCCTGTGGGCATGGGAACCGTTTGACTCTATGAAGGCAAGACACCAGGAACTGATGAAGGAGTACCCTAACAAGCCTGTAACTCGAGGCAAACCATTTGAGGGTATCGAGCTCTTGCCTAATCAGGAGAGAGAAGTGGTAACACCTTATGCCACTCAATAGATAACTCTGGACATATGATAGAAAACAAAACCACCTCGTTAGTTTGGCAGGTGGTTTTGTTCTTATTGTTGTATAGAGCGTCAGTGAAAGGTGGATACAAATGTCAGGTTCTATCGGTAGCAGTAAAAAAAATATTATTGATGTTTCACGTCGAGCTTTTATTAGAAACACGCTTGTAACTGCCTGTACAGCCTACGTGGCGCCGGGTTATGCCGGGTCTACAGGCAATAACGACAAGCCAGAGAAGTTGCCTTTGAAACTATCGGGGTATGCGCTAGATCGTGTTGCTGGCTTGATCGATGGGCGCGTGAAAGTTGCAGGTTGCGATGTCACTTTCGAGGTTGCAGGTGTTGGTGATATGAACACCGATGTTTTCAGCGGGGCTCAAACGAGAGATGTTACAGAGATCGGACTACACCCTTATATGCTTGCTTATGCCAATGAAGGTTTTCGCGACTATAGTTTGATCCCCGTGTTCCCAATACGTGTCTTCAGACATAAAAGCATTTTTATTAATACCGCCAGCGGCATAGAAAAACCGGAAGACCTGCGTGGCAGAAAAGTTGCGACGCCAGGTTTCTCTTCGACGTCTCTGACATGGCTGCGAGGTATCGTGCAACATGAATATGGCGTCAGACCTGAAGAGATCGAGTGGGTGGTGTCATCTAAAGACTCGTCAGCAGAAGTTGCAGGCAAGGTTTCAAAGCAGGAATCGATGATACCTGAAGGTTTGAAAGTTACAAATGGGCCTGAAGGTAAAGACGAGTCTGATCTGTTGGTCGATGGTGATGTAGACGCCCTGTTCCACGCTGCCGAGCCACGCGCCTATGTCCAGGGGCACCCAAATGTTGCCCGACTGTTCTCTGATTACCGTCAGACCGAGCGTGACTATTATAAAAAGACCGGCATCTTCCCCATCATGCATGCAGTCGCGATACGCAACTCTCTGGCAGATAAACATCCCTGGCTGCCTGAAGCAGTGTTCGATGCCTATTCGCAAACCAAGCAGATGATGTATACCGACTTGAGAAGAATGGGGTGGGCAACGATCTCGTTGCCGTGGGCCGCTAAAGAGCTGGAAGAAACACGTGCGCTGATGGGCGAGAACTTCTGGCCCTATGGTGTGGAGGCTAATCGGGAGGCACTGGAAACATTGTTCCAGTATTCCTACGAGCAAGGTCTGTCCAGGAAAAAACTTAAGATAAAAGATGTGTTCCATCCGTCAACGTTAAATTTCATGGATATCACCTCAACTGGCCAGTTTAGCTCGAAATAAGGATACATCCGGGGGATAAGAATGACAGGCATCGATATTTTCGCCCTCATCATACTGCTTGTGCTTCTGGTCACAGCAGTCGCGGTCTGGTTGATCCTCGGCATGTATCCTGGAAAGATCGCGCGGGAACGAAATCACCCGCAGGCCGAGGCCATCGCGGTGTGCGGGTGGTGGGGTGTGATCACCTTCGGCCTGTTGTTGCCGATCGCGTGGATCTGGGCCTACACCAAACCCGCGGCCGACTCCGGCCCGCGCGCAGAGGCGAGCGATACCGGCAGCGCCGCCCGGGGCGCAAGGGACGATGAAGGCGCAAATTCATGATTGTTTTCCTTACGATTTGCTATGTCGCTGTCCTCGCCCTCCTGATCAAGCTCGGGGTCATCCGGCTCAACCTCTGGTGGAAGATCTCTCCGCTGATCTGGATCCTTGTCCTTCTGGTGGCCCTTTTTATTCCCATGCAGTGGGGCGCGCCTACAGGGACGGTACAGGTGTATCAGTACGTCGTGGAGGTCATTCCTGAAGTTTCGGGAAAGGTCGTCGAGGTTCCTGTCGAGCCGCTGTCCCCACTCAAGGAGGGTGACGTGCTGTTCCGCATCGATCCGCGCCCGTTCCAGAACCAGGTGGACAGTCTCGGTGCGCAACTCAATCTCGCAACAATAAACCTGAAACGTGCGCAAGAGCTGTTGAGCAAGAACGCTGCCGCCCAAATTGATGTGGACCGCTATACGGCGGAGGTAGAGCAACTGACCGCCCAATTGGACCAGGCACAATACGACCTGGAGCAAACCGTGGTACGGGCTCCCGCTACGGGATTCGTGCTGGGGGTTACGCTCAAGCCGGGACAGCGGGTTGCCAACCTGCCGCTGCGCTCCTGGATGACCTTCGTCCACACGGATCTGAACAAGATTACGATGGGCATCCATCAGAATCAGCTGCGCCATTTGAGACCTGGAATGCCGACGGAGGTCACTTTCAAGATCCTTCCCGGTACGGTCTTCAATGCCCGGGTGCTTAATGGCGCGCCCATCACCCCCGGAGGTCAGCTTGCGCCGAGTGGAAACGTCCCGCCCGCACCGGGTGCCCAGACCCTTCCGCAGCCTTACGGCATTGTTCTGGAACTTGATGAGAGTTTTGAGGAAGCCGGCCTGACTACTATGAACATCGCCAGTGTTCCAGGCGGGGCCGTCGGCACGGGAGCGGTGTACACTGACAGCGCCAAGGCGACCCACATCATCCGCAAAGTGATGCTGCGCATGCAGGCCTGGCTCAACTATCTGATTCCGTATTGAGTCGCATAATAGTCACCGGCAGCGGGGTCAGGTCTTTGATATGTGATGGTTCGTCTGATAGATGCCTGGATCATGCCAACAAGTATGGAAATTATAGCCAGGCCGCTAAGACTCGAATTTGCAGGAGCGCTTTGTCCTGTCACCTCATACAAATTGGACTATGCCCGTGCTTGTGGAGGTTTAATCAGGGATTTCCCAAACCTTTGGTATCGCTGTTCACTAGCAGTTCCCAGTCGTTTATAGAATGAGTGCCAGTCCGTTCTCGGGTCTAGTCTATTGCCTGGACTCAAGTACTATGAGGCTGACAACACATTATTGAACATGGTATTTTTCATGGTATTGGCACATACACAAGCAAAAACAGCATTGAAAATAAAGGACTTTTCAGGCTTGTTTACAATCGAGTGGGAATAATTTATCTTAGCATTTAGCTTTAGCTATGATTGAGTCAGCGTTGGAATCACCCGATAGTTACTGGATGCGCCATGCCCTTAGCCTGGCTGAACAGGCAGGACGAGAAGGTGAGGTGCCGGTCGGGGCAGTGTTGGTCAGGGATAACAAGGTTGTGGGTGAAGGCTGGAATAGACCTATACAATTAAATGACCCCAGCGCTCATGCAGAAATTCAGGCCCTACGTTCAGCGGGTGCTCACATAGCTAACTATCGTCTTTGCGATACAACTCTATATGTCACGCTGGAACCCTGCACCATGTGCGCCGGAGCTATTATGCACGCCCGAGTTGCCCGTGTTGTGTTTGGCGCTTTTGATCTCAAAAGTGGTGCCGCAGGTAGTGTATTTAATGTTCTTAATTCAAATCAATATAACCATTCGGTAGAAATTAGCGCGGGTGTGCTCAAACAACAATGTTCAAATTTGTTAACTGATTTTTTTCGCACCCGTCGAAACAAATAAGTAATATCATCAACAATTCTAAATTCTAGTAATAATCATTCAGCCTTTTGCTGGCTAATATTGCTTGGAATTTATCTGCCAAGTCATTAGAGTGACAATAAATACAAAGTGCAATCTCTAAGGCATGGCTAGCAGCTATCTAAATGAGATATTGATTCTATTTACAGTCGCGGTTGTGGTTGTAGGAGTCTGTTTGCACGTCAAACTACCTCCCATATTTGGTTATCTCGTTATCGGTGTTTTGGTTGGCCCCTATGGCTTAGGTTTCGTTTCCAATATCGAACATACCCGTGCCCTGGCAGAGTTCGGAGTCGTCTTTCTACTGTTTACCATTGGGCTTGAGTTTTCGCTGTCGCATCTGATTAATATCAAGTGGGCGGTGTTGGGTCTTGGTGGTGCCCAAGTCATTGGTACTACCGCCATTGTTACGCTAATTGCCATCGCTATGGGGTTTAGTCTGGAGGCGGCACTGGTGCTGGGTGGCATTATGGCCATGTCATCCACCGCCCTTGTCATTAAACAAATGACAGATCAAGTTGAACTGCATTCACGTCATGGACGTAATGCAGTAGGCATTCTGTTATTTCAGGACTTAATGGTTATTCCTTTTCTGATTCTGGTTTCAGCTCCAGCAGAATCACGAGAAATTGGTGCCGGGCTTTCGATATTTCTTGCCTTCATTGAAGGCATCTTTGCGCTAATTTTAATTTTCATATTAGGTCGCTGGGTATTGCGGCCTATATTTCAACTAGTGGCCAGATATAGGTCGATGGAGTTGTTTACACTGACTGCCCTGATGATTAGCCTTGGTGCTGCCTGGATCACCCATCAACTCGGTCTTTCGTTTGCTCTCGGTGCCTTTGTTGCAGGTATGATGCTGGGTGAAACAGAATTTCGTCATCAGATTGAAGCAGAGATACGCCCCTTTCGTGATGTTCTGTTAGGACTGTTTTTTATAACTGTTGGTATGGTCCTTAACATTAAGCTGTTGCCTGATATCTGGTTGTCAGTACTGTCAATACTTGCAGTTCTAGTTCTGTTTAAAATGTTATTTATAACCTTGTTATGTCGTATGGCTTCGTGGGATTTTTCCGTATCATTACGCACCGGCCTGGTGCTTGCGCAAGGGGGAGAGTTTGGGTTGGCCGTTCTGACCCTGGCATTTGATGGAGAAATACTCAGCAGGCCAGTGAGCCAGGTGATGCTGGCCGCACTGTTGATCAGCATGGGATTGGCTCCGATATTGATTCGTTATAATGGTCGTTTGGTTGACTGGTTAATTCCAAAGAGCGTCCGTCTTGACAGTCAGGCTATTCGCAAGCATATGGCGGACATAGCCCATGACAAAGAAAATCACGTGATCATGTGTGGATACGGCCGGGTTGGTCAGAACATTGCCCATCTGCTCAAAGAGGAGGGATTCGAGTATATTGCCATGGAGCTTGATCCTGTACTGGTTCAGAATGCGGTGCGAGCACACGAGCCAGTTAGCTATGGCGATTCCACTAGTTTTGAATTGTTGAAAGCAGCAGGTCTGAACCGTGCCGCAGCATTGGTAGTGAGCGTGGGTGATCCTGCCACTGCTATAAAAATATTAAAGCAGGTGCGCCATTCAAATTCGGATATCCCTGTGTTAGTCCGTACCTCGGATGATATACATATGCAGGAATTGATCAAGGCAGGTGCGACCGAGGTTGTACCGGAAACACTTGAGGCAAGCCTGATGATGGCGTCCAACCTTCTGTTTATGCTTGGTGTGCCCGGCTCCCGGATAATTCGTAAAATCCGTGATGTGCGCCAAGAGAGTTATCAGAATTTCCGTCGTTTGATTCCAGGTGGTGGCGTGGCGACATCTCCCTGGCTGGATAGAGAAGAACACTTGCGCGCCATTGGGTTGACCGATGCCAGCTGGGCGACCGGTCACAAGATTAGCGAATTTGATTTGCATCAATATGATGTTGTATTAGTGGCGTTATTGCGCTATGGCAATCGTATTTCTCGGCAAGATGAAGATTTACTATTATGTGCCGGAGATACCCTGATTCTTAGTGGGATCCCCTCGTCTTTGGACTTGGCTGAAAAAAGTCTTATTGCCGGATTAGGAGCAGATGCCGGATCAAGATTAAAAAGACTCTGATTAATTCGTCATTCCGGATCGATGAGCAGGTGTTTGAGATATGTCGAGAGATTTTGTATTTAGCACAGCAGTTTCTGAAGTTATGTTCACCATGCTAGCATTCTTTCAGCCAATAAATTAAGATCTCAAGGGATGTAAATGATGTTCCAGCGTAGTCAGGTGGATAACAGCCAATACAATGACCAGGGCACAGCCTTTATCTGGATGTGGTCAGTATTCTGCCTGTTTCATCTCGCACGGCGCATATCTGAAACCGGCATGAGTAATCCCGGAACCTTATACATATTGGCGACGCTTTTCAGTTTGGTCGCCATACTGAAACCCCGCCTGATTCTACCTTTCATTATTTCTGTTTTGCTTGGATTTGCCGCTACCTTGCAAACAATGCCGATCGTTTCGAACCATACTCTGATGCGCATATTTCTGATGACCGGGATGTTGATCTCATTTCTGTATGTGTTCGTGCAGCAAAGAAATATTACACGTATTACAACTGGTGATTTCTATGCACCCTTTGCCCCTTATGGCAAGGCGATGTTGGCTATTATGTATTTTTACGGCGTATTTCATAAACTGAATACTGATTTTCTTAATCCTGAAACAAGCTGTGCCGTCAAACTGTGGGAGTTATACCCGCTACCTTTTGGTCTGGCAGATGCCTTGTGGACGCATTACATTGCCATCTATGCTGCATTAGTTATTGAGACAGCGATCATTATTATGCTGTTTATCCCGCGGCTGAAATACGTTGGCCTGCTGCTCGGATTAGTATTTCATTTTATCCTGGGAATAAACGGCTACCGCTTTTTTGTAGCCTTTTCCAGTATGACATTTTCACTTCATTTTCTTTTCCTGTCGGCGGATTTTGTTTCACGCTTCCAAACAGGGCGGGTGGGTATCTTTTTATCCAAAAACAACTGGAATTATCCCGTTCTTGCGTTAGGGATGCTGGTGCTATATGGCGGCATTCTTGCCCTTGATCTGATGAGCTTTTATTACGCCACGTTGACTATGTTTATTATCGTGTCTATTTGCATTATTGCTGCTGTGGCTATATATGCAAGAGATGGTGTTGTGAGCCCCGACAATACGTGGCGGGGTTTGCTTGCGCCTAATAAGGTATTGTATATCTTGTCAGTAGTGTATTTTATTAACTGCGCTATGCCCTATATTGGGCTGAAGACGCAGCAAAACTTGAATATGTTCAGTAATCTCTATACTGAACGGGGCCAGACAAATCATATTCTGTTGACAACGCCGCCTTATCTTTTTGACTATCAGAATGATATTGTGCGAATTTTACGGTCCAATGAGCCATATTTCCGGCGTTTGCGTGATGAAGGTTTATTGATTCCTTATGTTGAGTTTCGCAGGATGTTGAGTCAGACGCCTGAGGAACACAGAAAATATCTGGCGCTGATGTACGACAGGAATGGCAAGGTTGAATTGATTACGCCAGAAAAAATAACGGATCCGGGTGTGTTTGAGCCCCTATCTCCTTGGCTTGTAGACTGGTTTCACTTCAGATACGTGACGACGAAACATCCTCAGCAATGTAATGGTCATAGGATGCCAGAAAACAGAGATGCAATTGATAAAGATTGATAGAAGAGTTGATGGCGAGATGTAATAGGATATGAATCGGGCAGAAGCAAGTCATTTGTCTTCAGACAACCAAAACGAATCGCAAGAAAATGTGATTCTTTACGATGGAGTTTGTAATCTGTGTTGGTTCTGGGTGCAATTTATTCTGAAGCGTGACAAAAAGCGCATCTTTTACTTTGTGCCGTTGCAATCTGAAACAGCAAAAAACATCATAGGTGAGAACAAGCTGCATGTTGCTGACTTAACCACAGTTGTTCTAGTGGATGATCAGGGTGTCTTTATAAAATCCTCAGCCATACTTCGTATTTTAAAAAAACTGCCGATGCCTTGGCCGCTTTTGTATGGATTTAGAGTCGTGCCGAGCTTTATCAGGGACAGGATTTACAATTTTATCGGGCGGAGTCGTTACAAATGGTTCGGCCGTGGTGAAGCCTGTTACCTTCCTGGCAAGCAAGATCAGGACAGGTTTCTATAGGGCCTATATGCCTTGGCATCATTGATCTATTTCATCCACCGCAGCAATCAATAATTCAGCCGCATTATCCTGACCACTATCAATGTTAATAATATGATCGGCCTCGTCATTGGTTAATGTCTGTTCCGTCTTGAGTTGATGCTCGAGTACTTCTATCGTTGCTTCCGAGGCATCCCTACCACTTTTGAGACGCTCGCTGATCCACTGGCGTAACAGCGATTCGTCGGCGTGAAAATGCAGGATAACGAAGCGGACGCCTGATTGTTGTGCCAATTCATGAAACAGTTGTCGTTGTTCGCGTTTGAGAAAAGTGGCATCGACAATAGCTGAGTAGCCGGCATTGATGACATCTTCGGTGAGCGAGACCAGCTTGGTATAGGTCTGTTTGCTCGCGTCTGCCGTATAGATTCCTGAGCCAGTGCTTGAGCCGCTGTGCATTGTTTCTGTCAGACCAAACAGGCGCTTGCGTTCAATGTCCGAGCGTATGCGAATCATGCCATACCACTCTAACAATGGTTGAGACAAAGTGGTTTTGCCTGAGCCGGATACACCATGCGCAATGAATAACATTGGTTTCTCTGATTGAGTGAATGTTTCTGCCAGCAGGCTGTAATCACGATAATCCTGTAGTGATTGATGCAATTCCTGCCTGGATATTTCTGGCTGTTTGCTTCTGATGATAGCTACCTTGGCGCGTACCAGGGCGCGATAGACATGATAAAACTGCAAAAGGGCCAGACCCTGATAATCTCCGGTGTGTTGCAGGTAACGGTTTAATAAACGCGTAGCAAAGCCAGCCTGCTTGCGGTCAATCAGGTCCATGGTGGTAAAGGCGATTTCACTGATGACATCGATCCAGCGGAAATTGTCGTTAAATTCAATGCAATCAAAAATGGTTACCTTGTCATCTATCAAGGTCATATTGGCCAGGTGCATATCGCCGTGACAGTTGCGAATAAAGCCATCTATTTTTCGTTGTTCCAGGGTCTGAGAGAGTTGCTTGAATTGTTCCCGGCTCCATTGATACAAACGATCGAGGCGTGCCATTTCAGTGGCGTCCAGCAAGCGCGGGCGTATTTGCTGGAAGTTTTCTTCGATCGGGAGCCAGGCGGATTCTGGCATGCCAAATGGCGTATCTGCGCTGGCAATTTCGATTTGTTGATGAAAGTTTGCAATGCTGTCTGCCAGCTGGTCGATGTGTGCCGCTGTCAATTTGTTCTGGCTAAGCAGCCTGTCCAGCTGTTGTTCAGGATCGAACTGACGCATCTTGACTGCATATTCAAAAATTTCACCATCACCATTAATGCCAGGTCGTTCAGGTGTGCCGGTTAACCTGATTACTCCCAGATATAATTCCGGTGCCAGACGCCGGTTGAGCAGCAGTTCCTGTTCGCAGTAGTATTTTCTCTGTTGCAGGGATGAAAAATCGAGAAAGCCGAGATCCACAGGTTTTTTAATTTTATAAGCATAGTCACCTGTCAGGATTACCCAGGAGATATGGGTTTCGAATAGCCTGATTTCGCCCACCGGATGATCATAGACCTCCGGGTTAAGCAGGGCGTTGATGAGCGGATTATCAGACATATTCGCTTTCTACCTTGATTATCTATCATTATGGCAAACAATAACGGGCTGGCAATGAGAGATTCACGGCTCGATCCGTAAGATGTCAAAAAAGCTGAATTTTATTAGTTGTTCTGGCACTATATTGGGCAAACGTATTCAGGTTAATGCAGTGTCTATATATTCTCTTGAAAAACTGATCTCAGAAACCCGCCGCATTGCGCGGGATTACCGCAATGCCACTGGTAAACCCTTGGGGGGTGTGAGTGGTGAGATTGCCCAATTTGATGCCTGCAAGGAGTTGAATCTTGAGCCTGTTCCACCAGGCACGCAAGGTGGCTATGACGCCGTCGGGAAGGGCAATCGCGAAGGTAAAAAGGTCCAGATTAAGGGCCGGGTCATTTTCGATGAAGAAAAATCAGGCCAGCGCATCGGACAACTTAAACTCGAACAAGAGTGGGACAGCGTTGTCCTGGTGTTGATGGATGAAAATTTCGAACCATTCGAGATTTACGAAGCCGACCGCGATGAGATCGTCGAAGCACAGGAGTCGAGTCAAAGTAAACGCGCCAAACGCGGCGCCATGTCGGTGGCAAAGTTCAAGGCCATCAGTCAATTGGTCTGGACACGTGAGTTTGGCGAAGAAGACGAGGCCTGGGATAACCAGTCCTGATCATAAAATTAAGTCCGTACTGATTCCATATTATGTCATTTCATTCATCGGCTGAGGTTCTGGGGCTCGAAGGTGCTATGGCGCGCTGCATTGATGGGTTCTCACCTCGGCAGCAACAGCAAGAAATGGCATCTGCCGTGGAGAGGGCCATCAATGACTATCAAAGTCTGGTGTGCGAGGCGGGTACCGGCACGGGTAAAACCTTTGCCTATCTGGTGCCGGCCTTGTTGTCTGGCCAAAAAGTAATTGTTTCCACCGGCACCAAAAATCTGCAGGACCAACTCTATCAAAAAGATTTGCCTCTGGTGCGCAAAGCCCTGGAAGTGCCTGTGCAAACTGCATTGCTTAAAGGCCGCAGTAATTATCTCTGTCTTTACCGGTTGCGCATGACAGAAGAAGAGGGCCGTTTGACCTCGCGAGAGATGGTGCATCAGCTACGCATGGTGCGTGAGTGGACCGGGCGCACCGACAGTGGAGATATCACCGAGTTTATGGATATTGGTGAAGAGTCGCCATTATGGCCGATGGTGACATCCACGGTGGATAACTGCCTCGGTTCTGAGTGCCCTGATTTCAATGACTGCCATGTGATGAAGGCGAGGCGGGATGCTGCCGCTGCTGATGTGGTTGTGATAAACCATCATCTGTTAATGGCAGATATGGTGCTGCGTGAAGATGGTTTTGGTGAGTTACTGCCCAGTGCCAATGCCTATATCATCGATGAGGCCCATCAATTGCCCGAGATCGCCACCAACTTTTTTGGCCAGAATGTGAGTGGACGTCAGCTATTTGAATTGGCTAAAGATACGATAGCTGAATTTCATAGCAGTGCCGCAGACAGCAAAGAGTTATTGAAGTGTGCGGAGAAGCTGGAATACGCCGTACGTGACTTCAGGTTGGCACTGGGAAATGATGGTCAGCGAAAACCCTGGGCCAAGGTTCGTAATCACAAGAAAGTCGCTGAACAGCTGCAAACCTTGAAAGAATCAATTGAAGCGCTGCGCGAACAACTTGAAGATTTGGCTTCCCGTAGTAAAGGGCTGGAAAACTGTTTTGAACGCTGTGAGGCACATCATGCCCGCCTCGGGCTTTTCACCGAAGATGAGGCTGATGATCAGGTCTATTGGGTGGATATCTATAGCCGCAGTTTTGTGCTGTGTTGTACCCCCTTGAATGTGGCTGAAGCATTTCAAAAACGGATGCAGGAACACAAGGCCGCATGGATATTCACCTCGGCCACTCTGGCAGTGAATGGTCGTTTTGGTCACTATGCTGATCAACTCGGCTTGAATGAGGCTGAAACGGCCTTGTGGGATAGCCCGTTTGATTTTCGTAGCAACGCCCTGTTTTATGCGCCGCTAGCGATGCCAGAGCCAAATAATCCATCATATGTCGAAGCGGTGGTTGAAGCAGCCCTGCCTGTGTTGGCGGCATCACGAGGCCGGGCGTTTATTTTGTTTACCAGCCATCGTGCTTTGAAACAGGCGGCCGAGCTGCTGCAAGGGCGGATCGATTATCCAATGTTGGTGCAAGGTGAATACCCTCGCAATGAATTGTTGCGCCGCTTTCGTGAGCTGGGCAATGCGGTGTTACTGGGTACCGGCAGTTTTTGGGAAGGTGTGGATGTGCGCGGTGAAGCATTATCGTGCGTGATTATCGATAAACTGCCGTTCGCTGCGCCGGATGATCCGGTGTTGCAAGCTAGGGCGGATGCCTTGCGTGCCAAAGGCGGTAATCCCTTTATGGACTATCAAGTACCTCAGGCGGTGATTGCACTGAAACAAGGGGTGGGGCGTTTGATTCGAGACGTGAATGATCGTGGTGTCATGGTGTTGTGTGATCCGCGTTTGATTAGCAAACCCTATGGTAAGGTGTTTCTCAACAGCTTGCCGCCCATGTTAAGAACACGCAAACTGGAACTGGTACAGCGTTTTTTTGCCGCAGAATCTAAGCAGCAAGTCAGCGAAACTGCCTAGCTTTAAAATTTTTATAAATTGGTAACAAATTAAACGGACACTCTGATTAATTCGTTTTTCGTCATTCCGGCGTAGGCCCATTACTGTCCGGAATAAATTAATAGAAATCTAGTATAAGCAAGGTACGACACAGGTGTGAGGAAGAAGAGTCGTGTTTGAGACTTAACTATTTAAATTTTGGCAAGAGACTAAACTAATACTCGTCATGCTCGCGTAGGCGGGCATCCAGGGTCTCCGCAGTTAAATAGATTCCGGCCCTTGTGCCCTTTGGGTATTCGCCGGAATGACGAGTATTTTTTCAATATTTGCTGTTATTTTGAGCATGTTGTCGTGATTATAACTTCTGGTCATAGCTGCTCTAATTATTCCGGACAGTAATGGGCGTAGGCCGGAATCCATTAAGGCATTGAATTAGAGGCACTGGATTCCGGGTCTCGACCCTATGTTCCTGACAGTGTCTACCTCACCCATCCGTGGGTTCGTACGCTACGCTTCGCCCGGCTTGTGCCCGTTCTTTGGGTGAATGATGAAGTAATCAGAGTATCCCTAAATTTTATATGTTTCATGAATTGTTAACAATTTAAAAATAGTATTCCCCAAATTAAGCTTTTCTGAGCATAGCCGCTAGAGTGATAGAAGGACTTTGTAATTCCGACATGCGGAGCGGCACAGGAGAATTGCCATGATGAGCTTAATTGTAGAAGCAGTATTAATTTCCTTTTGCATTGGTGGTGCAGTCGGCGCTGTACTTACAATGCACTTACAGCACAATTCAAAAACAGCTGTAGTTCAAACCCAATGCAAACCTCGGACTCAGCGTTCCACAGAATAGTATCGAAACTATTAGTTTATATTGCCGGTAAATTAGCGTTTACCGGCACAGTTTTTTATTCCTACTATTCTAAATCTCCACTTTATTGAGGCTTTTTTTCCATCTATCATGTAGCAGGAAAAGAAATCGTAGACACAGAGAGTGGAAATCCCATTTGAATATTCTGGCAATTGAGACATCGACCCAGGCCTGTTCAGCCGCACTGTTATCTCATGGACAACTCCAGCACCGTTTTCAGATATCCCCACAAGGTCATGGTGATTTGATATTGACTATGGTCGATGAACTGATGCAGGAGGCGGGTCTAACGCCTGCCCAGTTAAGTGCGGTTGCATTTGGCCGTGGGCCGGGGGCATTTACCGGGGTGCGAATTGCTACCAGTGTGGCACAAGGGATTGCCTTTGGCGCGGATCTTCCGGTCGTGCCTGTTTCTACCCTTGCTGCACTGGCGCAAGCTGGCTATCGTCATAACGGTTATGAATCAATGCTATGTGCCATGGATGCGCGCATGGGGGAAGTGTATTGGGGTACTTATCAGATAGAGCAAGGGATGGTATCGTTGCTGTCTGATGAGCTTGTCTGTAAGCCTGAAGCGGTGCCGCAGCCGGAAACGGGTGAGTGGCACGGTATTGGCAGTGGTTGGGCAATTTTTGCCGACGCCTTGCGGAGCAGGTTTCCGGTGCAGCTGGAAGAGAAAGATGCTCATTTATTACCCAGAGCCGAGGAGGTGGCATTGTTGGCACAGCATGCGGTTGAAAATGGTCAAACGGTTGCGCCGCAAGATGCACTTCCTATCTATCTTCGTGATAACGTGGCCAAGAAAAGTCAAAAATAGTCATAAATCCTTATCGTGGCGAATCAAGATAAAGTAATTGAACTGGTTCAGTTGACTGATCCACATCTCTATGCGGATAAGTCAACTGGACTGTATGGTGTGAACAGTTATAACTGTTTTGAGGCCGTTGTCGCCGAGGCCAACATGCAGTCGATTGACCTTGCTTTAGTAACGGGTGATCTGGTTCACGATGAAAGCGAACAGGGTTATAAACATCTGCGTCTGTGTTTGCAACGGTTGAACGTTCCGACACATCTCATTCCCGGCAACCATGATGACCTGACATTAATGCGTTCCGAGTTTAAGCACGGCATGATTAGCTGTGACAAAAGAGTAGTAGTTGGTAATTGGCAGGTGATACTGCTCAATTCACAACTGCCGGGTCAGGTACCTGGACATCTGAATGAAAAAGAGCTGCTTTGGTTAGAACAATGTCTATCTAATAAATCTGTTCCGTATAGCATTGTTTTTCTGCACCACAATCCTGTTCCTGTCGGTTGCAAATGGCTGGATCCTCTTGGCCTTGATAATGCGGATAAACTGTTTGAATTGATCGCTGCAAACTCAGAAGTAAAAGCGCTTGTCTGGGGCCATGTTCATCAGGAGTTTGTCGAGCAGCGGGCGGGTGTGCAATTGTTAAGTACACCGTCTACCTGTATTCAGTTCAAGCCCAGGGTAGACGATTTTGAGTTGGACTTATTACCCGCAGGTTATCGTTGGTTTCGATTGCATGCAGATGGGAATCTTGAATCTGGCATCAAGCGTCTGGCCAGCTTGCCAGAGGGGCTTGATGCCGATGCTAGTGGCTACGGGATTTAATTCTTCCTAGCTTCTTTTTCCAGTTGTTCCAGGGTGGTGTGACGTACATCTTTACCCTTGACCAGATAGATCACGTATTCGCAAATATTTGTGGCATGGTCACCGATGCGTTCCAACGCACGCGCGGCCCAGGTTGCCCCTAATACACGTTTAATTGTGCGAGGATCTTCCATCATAAAGGTCATGTTCTGGCGCATTATCGCTTCGTACTCGTGGTCGGCTTGCAGGTCCATCTTGGCGATCTCAACCGCCGCTTCAGCATCCATACGCACGAAGGCATCCAGGGCGCCACTGATCATGGCTTGAACATGAGTGCCAAGGGATTGGATCTCCATATAACCATTGCGTGGCCGTTCCATATCGGCAAGTTCAAGCCCAATGCGAGCGACTTTTTCTGCCTGATCGCCCATACGCTCCAGATCGGTAATGGTTTTGATAACTGCGATGACCAGACGCAGGTCACTGGCGGTGGGTTGGCGTCGTGCAATGATGTGCGTGCACTCTTCATCAATCTGCACTTCCATGGAGTTGACCTGGAGGTCGCCGGTTTTAACTTCTTCTGCGAGCTCAGTATCGCCTTCAGTTAACGCCGTAAGTGCTTTTTTCACTTGTTGTTCAACCAGGCCGCCCATGGCAAAGACGCGGTTGCGCAAATTTTCGAGTTCAGCATCAAACTGGTGTGAAATATGATGAGGTAAATTGGTGTCCATGTTTGGCTCCGTTTCTTATATCGCTGAGACTAACCGTAGCGGCCGGTGATGTAATCTTCGGTCTGCTTTTTCTTGGGATTAGTAAACAGCATGTCGGTATCTGCGAGTTCGATCAGTTCACCCATATACATAAAAGCAGTATAGTCAGAAACACGTGCAGCCTGTTGCATGTTATGGGTGACTATCACAATAGTATATTTAGATTTCAATTCGTAAATTAGTTCCTCGATCTTAAGCGTGGAGATCGGATCAAGGGCAGAAGCAGGCTCATCAAGTAGCAGTACTTCTGGTTCGATGGCAATGGCTCGTGCAATCACCAGACGCTGCTGCTGGCCGCCGGATAGTCCAAAAGCGCTGTCATGCAGGCGGTCTTTCACTTCATCCCATAAAGCTGAACTTCGCAGTGAGCGTTCAACCACTTCATCCAGGGTGCGCCGGTCTTTGACCCCTAACAGGCGCAGGCCATAGGCGACATTTTCATAAATGGATTTGGGAAATGGATTGGGTTTCTGGAATACCATCCCCACCTGTCTGCGCAATGCGGCAATGTCGATATCACGATGATGTATATCCTTGTCATGCAGCAATATCTGACCTTCAATTCTGACACCATCCACCAGGTCATTCATGCGATTAAAACAGCGCAACAGGGTGGACTTTCCACAACCACTGGGTCCGATAAACGCGGTGACCCGCTCTTTCGGAATGGTCATGTTGATGCCTTTTAGTGCCTCTTTGTCACTATAGAACAGTTTCAGGTCTTTGACAGTCAGGGCGGTTTCAGTTGCTCCAGAAGCCGCTGGTGCCTTTTTCAACTTGATGGCATCAATATTCACGCCGTGGGTCATTGGGGCGGTTGAATCACTCATGTTCATTGTCTCTCATTAATTAATCTTATTGTTCTAGTGATTTATACTTTTCGCGCAGGCGGTTACGAATTGCAATCGCAGCCAGATTTAACGCGATTATTACCAAGACCAGCAGTAATGCCGTGGCGTAAACCAGCGGCCGCGCCGCCTCAACGTTGGGGCTCTGAAAGCCAACGTCATAGATGTGAAAACCCAGGTGCATAAATTTCCTATCCAGATGCAGGAATGGAAAGTTGCCATCCAGAGGCAGGGTAGGCGCCAGTTTCACCACGCCGACCAGCATCAGTGGGGCTACTTCACCTGCGGCACGCGCCACCGCCAGGATCAGGCCTGTCATTATAGCCGGGCTTGTCATCGGGATAATGGTGCGCCACAGGGTTTCAGCCTTGGTGGCTCCCAATGCCAGACTGCCTTCGCGAATGGATTTTGGAATACGTGATAGTCCTTCTTCAGTGGCAACAATCACAACAGGCACGGTTAGCAAGGCCAGGGTGATGGATGCCCACAACAGGCCCGGGGTGCCGAAAGTCGGTGCGGGGGCTGATTCGGGGAAAAACAGCGCGTCAATATTGCCGCCGAGAAAATAGACAAAAAATCCAAGTCCGAACACACCATAAACAATAGAAGGTACGCCTGCCAGGTTGTTTACAGCGATCCTGACCATGCGAATGATCGGGCCCTGCTTGGCGTATTCGCGCAGGTAGATGGCAGCTACCACACCAAATGGCGTGACCAATATTGCCATGATAATGACCATCATCACCGTACCGAAAATGGCGGGGAAGATTCCGCCTTCGGTATTTGCTTCACGCGGTTCGTCGCTGACAAATTCCCACACCTTGCCCAGATAGAAACCAACCTTGCCAAATACTGACATGCTATTGGGGCGGTAGGCCTGGACTGTCTTGGAAATCGGAATTTCGAGAATTTTGCCATCGAAAGTTTCGGCTACCAGTGAGGCGCGGTTTAGTTCGCGATAGTGAGTTTGCAGCTCGCTTTGCAGTCCTTCATATTCCGCTTGTAGCGATTGACGCTCTTCTTCGAGTTTACCCAGAGCTTGAGGAGTATCTTCCCCCTTGAGTTCGAGTCCGCGCTGTTTCAGACGTAAGCGTTCGAGACTATAGTTAATGGCGCCAATATCCCCATGCTCTATGCCGCGGATAACAGAAAACGTATCGCCGGTTTTTTCTATTTGCTGTTGTAAAACATCCCAGCTTTCAGCACCCTCGGCGATTACCTGACCATCGACTTTAACCTGGCCCAGGAAGCCATAAAAATTGCCCCATTCACGCCGTTCTATCACCATCAACTCTTCTGGGGTGGCACGTGTCAGAATGAATGGGTCGATCAGCCAGCGGAAGTCAATGCCATACAGGTCGCGGTTACCGGTTTTAATCAGGTGGCGCGAAATTAACTCTTCATTAGTGTCCAGCTTGACGCCGCTGTCAATGATACGTTGAGCTGGGACTTCCTCTGTGTCACGGATTTCACCTGCAACTTTTACAATTTGATTGTTGTTCTGATACTCAAAAGTAACTACATCCGCAGGCCAGAAATGGCCCAGGCCTCTGGCTGCAATCAGAAGCAGTAGCCCCACTACCATAATGATACTGATGCTGACTGATGCTGCTGTTAGCCAGACCCAGGGTGAACCACTGTCAATCCATTTGCGCATGATCGATGGCTACTCCCTAAAGTGAACTGTATTTTTTACGTAACCGCTGGCGAACGACTTCAGCGATGGTGTTAAAGAAAAATGTAAACATAAACAGTACCAGCGCAGCCAGGAAGAGTACCCGATAGTGAGTGCTGTCAACCTCGGATTCGGGCATTTCCACGGCAATGTTGGCAGATAGTGTCCTCATGCCCTGGAAGATACTGAAATCCATTACCGGTGTGTTTCCCGTCGCCATCAATACAATCATCGTTTCCCCCACGGCTCGGCCAAAACCAATCATGACAGCGGAGAAAATACCGGGACTGGCGGTGAGTATGACAACCCGAACAAGTGTTTGCCATGGGGTAGCACCCAAGGCCAGTGAGCCATTGGTCAAATGTTTTGGCACACCAAAAATGGCATCTTCTGTGATGGAGAAAATTGTCGGGATGACGGCAAAGCCCATCGCAACACCCACCACCAGGGAATTGCGTTGGTCGAAGCTGACGCCCAGTTCACGGTCCAACCATTGTTGGGTATTGCCGCCAAACAGCCATGCCTCCATGGGATGGTTAAGGGCAAAAGCAATCCAGCCAGTGAACAGGATAAGTGGAATTAGCAGTGCCGCCAACCAGCCCTCTGAAACCGTGTTCTGTATATAAGATGGCATTCTTTGCCAGATATAACTGGCAGCAATCACAGAAAGGGGTAACAGCAACAGTAGCACTATCACTGCGGGTAAGTATTGTTCCAACATGGGGGCTAACCATAAGCCGGCCAGGAAGCCGAGAATAACCGTCGGCAGAGCCTCCATAATTTCGATGGTGGGCTTCACCATCGAACGCATTTTGGGAGTCATGAAATAGGCCGTGTATATAGCGCCAAAGATTGCCAGTGGAACGGCGAATAACATGGCATAAAAGGCTGCCTTGATAGTACCAAACGAGATTGGTACCAGGCTGAATTTGGGTTCGAAGTCGTTACTGGCGGAAGAGGACTGCCACACATAAGAAGGCTCCTCGTAACTTTCATACCAGACTTCACCCCATAGCGATGTCATAGAGACTTCAGGATGCTCATTATGCAGGCGAACAAAGCTCATGTTGCCTCTGTCATCTTCTATCAAAGCTGCATTGGCACGCGGAGAAATGGTGACATGTTGTGCGACCCCATCCATGAGCTGTTGTTTGAGAATGGTACTTTCTGCGGTGGTATGAAAAACACCGAGCTGGCCATTTTCATCCACGGCCAGGAAACCTTTACGGGCGTGTTCGGATACAATGCCGGTCACGGCCGCTGTGCCAAGAGTGAATTCCCTAATCTTGGTTAATTCTGGTTTGCCCTGTTCATTTTTGACTGGAAACCATTGGCTGATATTACCCTGGTTATCACCAACCAGCAGTGAGATATCACCAGTGAGAAACTCAACGCTGATGATGTCTGATTCTTGATTGGTGAGATTTATATTCTCGATTAACTCGGGTTCTTCGGGGTCGTAAACATCATAGGCGTGAACTTCACCGCTGGCTTTTGCCAGATAAAGCGTATCCATCATTTTATCTAACAACATATGGTCTACGTTAGACAGGTCTTCGGTTATGGATGTGGTTTCTGTTTCAACCTCGACCTCATCGCTCATAAATGAGACCTCTTTCTGGATGTCGGTGAGCAACAGTTCACCATCATCCGTAATGGCAATAATCATTGCCTGCTCTTCATCATCCTGGACGGAAATTTTACTTAATGCGCGCTCTTCCTCATCAATGATCAGTGGTTCAGTGCCCAGAGGATAATCAATAAACGGAGTGATCGTCAGTAGATCATTTGGATAGCTGATTTGGTAGTTATGCCGCAAAACTACAGCGCTACCATCACTAAGACCATAAGCAACAATACGAGTAGCGGGGTCGGCGATAGCGAAGCTGGTAATTTCAACACCTAAGGGTAATTCGGCCTCAACCGTTTCGATGCGGGAGCCATCCTGAGTATTGAAGAAGGTGGCGTTACCGGCGTTGTCAAAACGGACCGCAATCCTGGCCTGTTCTTCCATGGCAAAATACAGAGACTCTGTTTCAGTTGAGTTGGGCGTTTGATAACTGGATTCAACTTCAAGGCTTCCTGATAGAAACAGAGGAAAAACCACATAAACCAGGTAGATGAAAATGAGTGCGACGGCGGCGATAACGCCAAGGCCACCAATACCGATCATATATTTTGCCAGGATGTCTTTTAACCGACGCATCCGGCGGTGACGTTGACTGGCAGGAGAGTCAATCGGTGGCAGGGTATTGGCCATGTATCGTTAATTATCCTTTAGATTGCCGCGCATCATACTTTGCAATTATGACAGTTTTGTTACAGCCCTTTTATGCGTATGACTATTATTGTAATTGATTGATAATTATAAAAAACAATTAGTATTTTTGGTGCTTATTCTCTCGTTTTATTTTGGCTGAGAAGAACATGGACCTCTATAATGACACGATTAATATTCAGTTAGAAGAAGACTTTAATGCTGTATTGGATGTGTCGAAAGCAAATCGCGCAATATCAATTATTATTAAGTTGTTTTTGCTTGATTCAAGTGTGTTGTTGGTCGAAATTCATGTCGGTTGGATTTGAGCAAAAATTCGGAAGACAAAGCTGGCTAACCTTGGTAATCCTCAATCCTATCGACTGATTGCTTGAACATCAGGCCCCGATGCCAGGCGATGTGCCCAGCGGGTGGTCTCTGGCAATTTGTAACGTGTTATGCACCTCATCACATAGCTAATCGCGGTTTCAAGACTAATCATATGTCCCACGGAAACATAGATGGGTTTTACTCCCTGGCGTGATCGTAATACAGCCCCAATCGTTTCATCGCGGTCTTTCAGGGCCGTCCATTCACCCTTAATTTCCGGGACAGGGCCATGTTTGCCGGTGAGGCGGGTTTTACCAACACCAATTGTAGGCAGCTTGGTTATGATGCCCAGATGACAGGCGATACCGAGACGGCGTGGATGAGCTAAGCCCTGACCATCACACAAAATTAAACCGGGCGGCTGATTTAGTTTATTTAGGGCATCCAGCACCGCTGGAATTTCACGGAAAGAGAGCAGACCCGGGATGTAGGCAAACTCGGTCGGCCGTCGCGCGATACTGTATTCCACCAATTCCAGACTCGGGAAATCGAGCACAACCACTGCCGCACGGGTAATGCGATTATTTTCTTCGAAACCGACATCTACTCCGGCAACAGAGTTAATCGTGTTGAGTTGATCCTGCCTGATAACCTGGGCGGCAAGATTTTTTTGTAATTGAATTGCGTCACTGGGGCTGAGGTTCCAGGCATGGGGGGCACGGTATTGCATCACAGATTAAATAATGGATATTAGCGATTGGCCAATTTGCGCCAGATAAATCCATCGGGCCGTGTTTCACCTGTTTCGATATAACGCAAGGTATTGTGGTTTTGTAAGGTCCAGCCCATCAAGTCACTAACACCATATTGGCCGCACAGCAGTATCTGGTCGCCAACTTCAATTTTTTCGTTTACTTCGGGTAACAGGATTATTTCATCTTTGCGCTTGATCAGTAGCGGCAGACAAAGCAGTTGTTGTTCCCGGTCACGTGGATCACTAGTGAGGTGGCCAAGCTGGATAGTACGGTCTTGCTCAATGGCATGAGTGACAGCGAGGGCTGATTTGTAGTTGATCTGGATCGTCCAGATATCCGGGACGACCTTGTCACAGACATTCTCTATTTTCGGCAATAACTCTATCGCCATATCATTGCCTTGTTGCTTTATCTGCTTAAGAAATACGTATAGCAGCGGTGTGGTGACCAGTGAGAGTACTTTAAGGGTGACAACTTCACTGTGCTGCATCACGTGATTACTTTTGATCGCTTCAAAGATTACATCATTGCTGCGTCGATTTTGTCGTGCCACCGTATAAAGTTCCGGATTGATTTCCTTGGCGGTCATGAGGATGGAAAGGTTATCTGCATCATCATTAGTGCCGGCGACTATCCCGACCGCATTTTTTACATCGGCGGCTAGCAGGGTAACTGCTTCAGTGCCCTTGCCAACAATACATGCCCCTTTACAATCAGTGCCGCTAGGGTCTGCTTCAATGATAGTGGTTGATACCCCGAGGCGTTTCAGATGTTTATCAATGGATCTGCCAAAGCGTCCATAACCGCAAACAATCCAGCGTCCTTGAGGCGGCGCGTCATATATGGATAACGGGCTGTGAGGCAGCTGGGTTAGCCAGTCGAATATCAAGTGCAACTCGGGGGAGTGCAGTGAGATTGCAATTTCCTCGGCAAAGGCTTCAAATGGATTGATAACATGATCAGTGCCAAATGAAGCCATATTGGCCTGTGTTGATTCCGTTTCGGCACGACAGATTACCCGTGCGGAAGGATGCAGCAATCTAGCAGCAATAGCGATTTCGAGGTTGGTATGATCGCTATTCGTCAGCGCAATAACACCAACACAAAATGGCGACTTGAGACCGGCGGTTTGCAGATTACTTGGATCGCCCGCATCAGCACTAAGCCCAGGAACAAAGACCTCCAGATCTGTGAGTAGCAGTTCATTTATCCTGTCCTGTCTGATATCGATGGCGACAGCGCGTAAGCCGCGTTGTGTCAATGCCTTGGTTATTAGGCTACCGGTGTCGCCATAGCCGCAAATCAGATAGAAGGGCTCATGAATCTGGCGCACATTGCGAAAAAATCGGTTTTCTGTCATAGCCCGTTGTAATGCTGAGTCTTGTACTAGCGAAAGTATCGTACCTATTGCATACAACCAGGCGGTGACAGTCAGATAGAGAGTGAGGGTCGTCCACAGGCGTTGAGCATCGGTAAATGCGTAGGGAATTTCACCAAAACCAATAGTTGTGGCCATGTAGCTGACAAAATAAAAGGCATGGAAAAAGCCCATATGCCAGGTATTGCCATCATCATCAACGCCAGGGATTAACACCATTCCCAAAACTGAAATCGCATAGACCATGATCAAGGCAATCAAGGGCGCACGAAAGCGCCGCAGTACCAGCGAAAAAACTTTATGAATAGATTTTTGCGGTCTTTTTAGCATTAGCGCCGCATGGTGACAGTTTCGATTATCAGCAACACTACCGAGGTAAAGTTGGCGAGCAGGGCACCACCGGAGAGAGACACAATAGAACTGGTTACACTGGGAGTCAGGCCAGTTTCAGTAATATACAGTGCGCTACCCCAGAGTATTGCCGCAGCGATTAATTGCAGGTCAGCCACCAGACTGGTGGCGAGTAGCACTGCTCCGATCTGGGTGCGTTCGCCTAGTTTGAGGACCGTGGCGATCAGGCTAACCACGATGGCGGCAAACAGCTCGTAGACGTTGTGGTGGTCTGGGTTATGGATTTCGCCGATGAAAAATCCAAAGTTTAAGGTTAAAGCCAGAACGATAAAGAATCCGAACACAACCTTTTCAAAGTTCATTCCATTGCTCCTATAGCAGGTTAATACTGCTTACCTTGTCATAAGAGTAGTATGGCATGCAATCTAATCAAATAAAAAAGCCCCGCAGTGCGGGGCTTTTTTAGTGCTAGTTTTTACCTTTGGTGTTATTCAAGGCTACTTAAAACTTTGCCAGCCACTTTGGCAGGTAGAGGGATGTAACCATCCTTGACGACCACTTCCTGGCCGCTCTTTGATAGAACCATCTTGATGAACTCACGATCTAGCGGTGCCAGTGGCTTGTTCGGGTGCTTGTTAACATAAACATAGAGGAAGCGAGACAGCGGGTAATCACCTGTGATGGCGTTAGCTGGAGTTGCTTCAACAAAATCCCCACCAGCCTTCTTTGATAACGGTACTGCTTTTACACCTGATGTTTTGTAACCGATGCCTGAATAGCCTATGCCGTTGATTGAGGCAGAGACTGATTGAACCACAGAGGCTGAACCAGGTTGCTCATTCACAGTATTCTTGAAGTCACCCTTACACAGCGCTTTTTTCTTAAAGTAACCATATGTGCCTGAAACAGAGTTACGGCCATACAACTGGATATCCTGATTAGTCCAGCTGCCTATCATTCCCAGGCCACCCCATTTTGTAATGTCGTTGTCATGCTTACATTTACGTGTGACAGAGAAGATGGCATCCACTTCACCGATGGTCATACCCTTAACCGGGTTGTCTTTGTGAACATAAACCGCCAAGGCATCGATAGCGACAGGGATTGCGGTAGGTTTGTAACCGTAACGCTTTTCAAATGCCTCGATCTCTTTGTCCTTCATCTTACGGCTCATGGGGCCAATGTTTGAGGTGCCTTCAGTCAGGCCTGGTGGTGCAGTAGAGGATCCGGCAGCCTGGATCTGAATATTCACATTGGGATATTCGCGTTTAAATTCTTCAGCCCATAGGGTCATCATGTTGGCCAGGGTGTCTGAGCCGACGCTGGAGAGGTTGCCGGAGATACCGCTGGCTTTGGTGTAGTCAGGCAGCTTGGGGTCAACCTTTGCTTCTGCCATGGCAGTGCCGGAAACCAATGTCAGGCCAGCAGCCATTGAGATCAGAATGTTACGAAGTTTCATTAAATATTGCTCCTGCAATCGTTTTGAAAAAATATGCTATCGACTGTTACTGGTCGACTTGAAGCGAAGTATGAAGCCGTATTGTTACACTTTCATGACAGATTGTTGCGGGAATAATATGATGGCTTCGGCAGGAAAGTCACAGATAAAGGTGCTCCCCCGGTTTACCTGACTTTTGATTCGAAGCGTGGCCTGATGGCGTTCGAGAATATGTTTGACTATGGCGAGGCCAAGGCCGGTGCCGCCAATTTCACGGGAACGGCCTACATCGACGCGGAAAAAGCGTTCTGTGAGACGGGGAATATGCTGGGTGGGTATGCCTATGCCTGTGTCTTTTACTTCCAAGTGGGCGCCATTTTTATCCTGATACCAGCGTATGCTGATCTCGCCTCCTTTAGGAGTGTAACGCACAGCATTGAATACTAGATTAGAGAAAACGCTGTATAGCTCATTTTGCACACCATACAGGCCAAGTTCGTTGTCACATTCAAGAGTGATACGGTGCTGCTTGTCGGCACTGAGGGCGATCGCCTCTTCTTTTATTGTGTAAAGGAGACTGGGCACCGGCACCTCATCACGTGTGCCTCTTTTCACTTCTTCATTTTCCAGTCGCGACAGCATGAGCAGGTCATTGACGATGTTTTGCATACGGTTTGATTGGCTTAACATCATGTTGATGTTGTTATGCCAGTCTGACAGATTACCGCTGCCATCATCCTGCATGCTTTCAAGGTAACCGTGAATAACAGTCAGTGGTGTGCGTAGCTCGTGTGAGATGTTTGAGACAAAATCGCGCCGCATTTCTTCAAGTCGCTTCAAGCGGGTGATATCCCGTGCAATTAACAGGCGTTGATGCTGACCATACGGAATGATGCGAATATTTAATTGCTGTAGTTTATCCACGGGTGATGGAATTTCAATCGGTGTTTGATAATCCTTGACGGTTAGATAGCGAATGAACGCAGGGTGCCGAATCAGGTTGCTAAGGTGTTGGCCAACATCCTTGCTTGGTTGCAGACCAAGGTTTTCCTGAGCTGCTTTGTTAATCCACTCAATTTGGTCGTAGCGGTTGATGACCACAGTGGCGTCGGGCATTGCCGCGGTGGATTCCTTGAAGCGAGTGATATATTTCGCCAGCTTTTTTTTACGATCGCGGTTTTTCTTTTGTAGGTGATAAATTCGATCGAATATTTCAGACCAGATTCCCTGGCCTTCTGGAGGATGAAATTTCCCAGGTTTACTGAGCCATTTAGCCAGCCTGTTTATATTGTGAAGATGCCAGACGAGATAGATGGAGAGGGCAACGAGCAAACTGGCGAGAATCTGTCCGCTGACGAAACCTATGATGAAGGCCAGACTGAGCAGTCCAATTAATCGCCAGATTTCTTTACTCAATGGAGACAATGATTACTCCTCAGCTGATAACCGGTAACCGGCGCCACGTACTGTTTGTATCATACGGTCATATTCGACGGGTTCAAGTGCTTTTCTTAAGCGGCGAATGTGGACATCTACAGTGCGTTCTTCTATGTACACGTTACTACCCCAAATACGATCAAGCAGCTGGGTGCGGCTGAATACCCGGTCCGGATGCGCCATCAGGAACTGTAGCAGCTTGAATTCAGTTGGGCCGAGATTAATTTCAGCATCATGAGTACGTACCCGGTGTCCCTTTTGATCAAGGGCTAAGCCATTGACATTAATAATATCTTTGCCCAGATTGGGCGCGCTGCGGCGCAACACGGCATTGATTCTGGCGCCCAGTTCGCGGGGGGAGAAGGGCTTGGTAATGTAATCGTCGGCGCCGGCGTCCAGGCCGCGGATCTTGTCATCTTCCTCACTGCGGGCAGTCAGCATGATGATAGGGATGTCCTCGTAGCGTTCATCGCCTTTTAGCCGCCTGGCCAGGTCAACGCCGCTGATGTCGGGCAGCATCCAGTCCAGCAGGATCAGGTCCGGCAATATTTCACCCAGTTTTTCCAGCGCAGACTTGCTGTCTTCCGCAGCAAGAATGCGGAAACCCTGGCGTTTCAGAGTGAACGCCACCATTTCACGTACGTCTGACTCATCATCAACAATTAATATATTTACTGACATAGGATTCACATTAGCCTAATTGCAAAGTGTGCATTAGAAAACAGCTGCGTTACAGAATTATGACAAAATATTTCAAGGGGAATACACCAGCTCGTCTGAGCGATTAAAAATCCAGCTCACCGTGAAACCGAGCATATAGTAATCCTTGGTTTCGACCAGGGGGCTATCCAAAAATACCGCGTTGTTGAGCGTATCCAGACGTAAAAACACAGATAGGGCCATATTTTCGTAGCGTTTCTCGGTCCTGAGGGTGATCCGGCTGCCACTGTAACCACCACGACCCTGGTAGGCAGGGCGGGTAGAGGTGGCATAGATCGGGTCCACACCATAGAAATAATCATGGTATCTGTCATTGGCGAAGAGTGGACCAAACGCAATAAAGTGTTCTAAGTCACTGGCATTAAACTTCTTTTTGGTATATTCGATAAACGGGGAAAAGACCCAGCCCTGATGATTTATGCCGTCACTGCCAATCGAAAAAGCGGCCCGCACCGGTAAATGCAGCCAAATGTTTTTGTTCTTGTTTTGACGACCCTGCCAGAGGCGAAATTCCGGTGAGGGCCCAATTTCAAATGTCACATCCAGGCCGGGCATGCCCTGGCGTGGTCCCTCATCAACTTTGGGGACTGGCACGCCTCCACCCAGGCTGAGATCAAGAACGACCTTTTCACTGTTATACATCTCACCACTGATCTCCTCATCATCGATTTTGAAGTGTTCGCCGCGATAGACAATGTAAGGAAAGGGCAACGCATAGGCTCTGCCAACCTTGCTGCCGCGGTAATAGGGCAGTTGAAAGGCTGCGACACCGATGCCCAGCTCCCAGCGGGGGCGTTGTTGTGCCGATGATAAATTTGGAATAAGACTGCTTATAATCAGGCAAACTGTCACTAAAACGTGTGGATTAGAGGCGTTTTTGCAGAATCTCGTATATTTCATTATCAGCCAATACGATTGGGTTAGTGGTCATGCTGCTGCCACGGCTATTGGCGACAATATGGTCAAAATCAGATTGTTTGATGCCATAAGTGCTTAGGCGAGGTAGACCAAGCTCATTGGTCCAATTATTCAGTGTATTGACCAGTTCGAGCCAGGCCTGTTCATCTGTGGCTTCAGGTTGGTCGGCGAGAAAGCGTCCAGCTTGAGCATATTTCGCCAAAGCTAGATTGTTCGGTGCCCGCTGTTGCAAGGCGCGAATGTTAATTTCAGTCGCAGTGGCCACCAGGGTGCCGCAAACGACGCCATGAGGAATAGGGAAAAAGGCGCCCAGCGGAGAGGCCAGGCCATGCACTGATCCCAATCCAACCTGGGCCAGGGAAATGCCTGATAACAGAGCGGCATACACCATGGCCGCTCTGCCTTCAGTGGCGCTGGGCTCCTGACCACGCCAGGCAGCAAAAAAGCCCTGTTTGACTGCGCTGATACCGCTCCAGGCCAAGGCATCGATCATCGGATTGGCCTTAATTGAAACATACGATTCCAGCAATTGGGTGAAGGCATCCATACCATCTGCCGCAATTAAGTCGGACGGGCAGGTGCTGAGGAGGTCTGGATCGATCAGGGCATACTCCGGCACCAGGCATTCATGACGAAAAGATTTTTTATAACCATCCGTGCCTTGAGTGCTCAGCACGGCATTTTTGGTGGCCTCGCTGCCGGTGCCTGCAGTCGTCGGCACAGCAATGAATGGCAGCGCAGGGCCATGATATTCAATGCCCTTGCCGACCCCTTCAAGGTGATCCAATACCGAATTGCTGTGTGGCAGTAATCCGGCAAACGCCTTGGCGGCATCGAGCACACTGCCTCCGCCAATGGCAGCGACGACTTCAATGTTTTTATCCGAGTATTTTTGCACTACGTCATCAACCAGGGCCGGCGAAGGTTCGCCGGAAACAATCACGTGGTGCCAATGAATTTCCCTTTCGTCCAGCGACACAATCAGCTGCTCCCAATTGGGGCTATGATGAAACGAGCTTTTACCAGTGACCAGCAACAGTTGATTGCCATAGTGCAGAATCAGGTCAGAAAGCTCATTAATGCGTCCCGCACCAAACAAAACACGCGGCAGTCGCGAAATGTTGAAGTTATTCCACTGCATGATTTATCCCTTTGGAAATAGTCCTTGATAGCACACGCCCTGGCGTGGTTCAGCCATCCAGTCAGCGACGGCTTCACGCCAGGCTAAATAGTGGGCCGTGTCCTTGTGGGCTAAGGCATCGTCCGCTGAGGTATAGGCTTCGTACAATACAAAACGTGCAGGATCTTCACTTGATTGCAGTATGTCGAAGCGCCGATTTCCGCTTTCCCTGGTCGAGGCTTCATGGTTGAGCCGGGTGGCTTCAATGAAGTCATCGATATGTTCTTTCTTAACGTGAACATTGACCAGCGTAACGTGCATTGCAGTTTCCTCCCCTATGATGTATTTCAGTTATAGTACTTTGTAGAACTGATTTATAACATAGATCAAAATTATTGCAGATCAATGGAGAGGAGAGCGTTATGAGTGATTGCTTGTTTTGTAAAATGATCTCAGGAGAGATCACGCCTGATACTGTTTATGAGGATGATGATGTATTGGCCTTTCGTGATCTCCACCCACAAGCGCCTACCCATGTGTTGGTTATTCCTAAACGTCATATTTCGACCATCAATGACCTAACGGGAGATGACGCGGTTTTAGTTGGCAAGCTGTTTCTGGCGGCCAAGCAAGTGGCGCAGCAGGATGGTATTGAAGAGGTGGGTTATCGGACCGTGATGAATTGTAACGCCGGTGCGGGGCAGAGCGTATTTCATATTCATCTGCATGTGCTGGGTGGGCGGGCTATGCGGTGGCCGCCGGGTTAGTTCTATTGCTTTTTATATACAAAGAAGGCGGGGATCCCCCGCCTTCTTTGTCGAATCCTGAAAATCAATTAAGATTTTGAGTCGTTATCATTGTCACCTTTGTAGATCTTAAAAACCAACAAGATCATCATGGCAATTACAACCACTGAAACACCGATTACCATGTTGGTAATGATTTCTTCCGTCATCACCTGCTTCCTCCCACGTTGTTAGTTAATTATACTATCATACCACTATAGTGCGAATTAATGGCAAGCGTTTAATAATTGTATTTCAATGCCAGATTAACCAGAAAATCAGGTGTGGTATCGGTGAGTAAATTTTCACCAACCCCAATATCCAAACGGGCTCTAGGGTTAAAGTGCACTGAGCCGCCTACGGTCAGCTGAAGCGTATTGTTGCCGAGCTGATTCAGGTTGCTGTTATAAACGCTGCTGTGAAAATCAAATTGAATCTTGAAATCGATTTTTTTTCTGTTGTCCCAGATTAGGCCGGCGCTGCCGAAACCCACTACGTTTTTTTGTATGTCGGGGAGCACATCGCCGTTGCCCAGAAACGACAGGCCGCCATTTACAAAGGTGGTCAGGTTTAGTGAAGTGAGCCAGTGTCGTTTGATGTGGGCCACTGACACGGAGACATCAATTGCTCCACTGCCGTGCAATAGTTGTGCATCACCCGTAGGCAGTTCAAGGCTGGCATGCAGACTTAATGCGCTATCAGAAGTTTTGTTAAGTTGTTTAGCGGCGAATATGCGAATGTCACCGATACCTTCATTTGGCGTGTCAAATCCCATTTGCGTGATGTTGTTTGCTGCATATTCATAGTGCAGCATGTTACTCGGCGTCTTGTTACGTTGAGAATTGCTGAAGCCGAAAAAATCATGCCAGCCTTCAATGAAGTTATCTAAAAAGCCGTTACTGTGGGCAATCAATGGGATCTCAAAACCAATCTCACTGTTATGGCCAAGTCCATGACGAAATGTGGCGGCAAGGCGATAAGTCTCACCATCGAGGATAATCTCCTCGCTTCCTTTGTTAGTAAACACCGAATTATTAGCGAGATCGAAAGAGATGGCGCCGGCCCAGCTTTTATCCGTTTTTAGTTCGGCGGGTTGTGTTGGCGGAATCCCGTAAACATGGATGAATGGATTTAGATTTTTGATTGAAAATGGTGTTGGAGATAGTGCATTTGCACTCGTCAAGTAAGTAAGAGTGCCCAGGGTAATAATGAATAAACTTAACTTTTTTACCATTACAAGTCTGGGTTACCAGCGGTAGGAAGCTTGAATGCCTTTGATATCGATGGCGCTGGAGTTTCTGATTGCCAGCATGGGATAAAGTTCAAGACGTGCTTCGTCCTTTTTATTCTTGTCCTTGCCAAAGGCGCGATTGACGGCATTGTTAATCGATCCCAATGGATCGGTCAGAAACAGGAACACTTTGTCTGATGTTCTGGCGTAACCTCTGCCAGCGATATTTCTCTTCATGTTTTCACGTGCAATCATAAAGTATTCACCGACTATCGCCCCTCCGATGGGCGTGAAGATCAAATCCTGAATCGAAACGGGTTCAAACAGTGCTTCAATACCAAATTCATAAATGGTCGACATAATCACGGCATACCAGAATGAGCCTTTGCGATCATAACCACGATGGCGAGCACGTACATAATAGACTGCACCAAAATAGGGATGGCCGATATAGTTAATGCCCCAGTCGTCCTGGTCCTTGCGTGTGCTGGTGACGTTTTCTTTCCATTGGTCAAATGGATTGCCGCCTTTGTCATCGTCACTCCACTGTGACACGCTCTCTGGCATTATGTAGAGCACGCCTACTATCATTACCTGGTAGATAAGAAACATCTTGGTGTCTCTGACGAGTCCAGGTCTGTCCGGTTCTGCGGGTATTTGCAGGTAGGGGAACTCTGGATCGTAGGCTATGGTTTTAGCTGGTGAAGAGTCCGCCGGGTCATGTTCCTCAGCAGCGGCTAGCTGGAGGTACTCATGATTAAGCCCCAGTTTTGGATACTCAGCGGTGTCTGCCAGAGGCAGAGGGGGGGTAATTGAGCACACACCCGGAAAGGAGCAAAGCACTAAAAGGAACCCAAGAATAATTCGTGGTGTCATGGGAAAATTACATCGATCCGTAGCAAATACATTTCAGCCAATTGTAGGCAAAAATTCAAGCGCCTTAGAATACCTTTTTTGGCTGGTTAATTCTATGTTACTAGATAGAGTGGTTAGAGCTAAAGAAATACTCATCGCGCCTGATTATATATAAGGACTAGGTGTGGACCAATGGAGAACACAATGACAAGCGAATTGAATAAGATCTTATATGTCGAAGATGAGCCGGATATTCAAGCGGTGGCCAAGATCGCCCTTGAGGCGGTAGGGGGGTTTGAATTGAAGGTCTGTAGCGGTGGTGAGGAGGCGATTGCCGCAGCGAGTGAGTTTTATCCAGATCTGCTGTTGCTAGATGTGATGATGCCAGGCATGGATGGTCCAACGACATTGTCTGAATTGCGTAAGCTACCAGGCATAGAAAATGTTCCCGCAATTTTTATGACGGCTAAGGTACAACCACAAGAGGTTGAGCATTTCAAATCGCTTGGTGTGATTGAAGTGATCGCCAAGCCCTTTGATCCCATGACACTTGCTGATAACGTGCGTAAAGTGTGGAGTGAGAATCAGGGGTCTGCTTAATGGCAAGGAGTGCCTACAGCTAATTAATACAAATGCTGTTGCTGGTAAGGAGTACAGGAAATGAAGATCGGTGTTCCGAAGGAAATTAAAGACCACGAGTTTAGAGTTGGTGTAACCCCGGCAGGCGCCAAGGTCCTGATCGACGCCGGGCATGAGGTGTTGGTTCAGACACTTGCCGGTGATGCTATCGGGTTCCACGATGAGATGTATCAAGCTGTGGGTGCACAGATTGTGCCCAGTCCCAAAGAAGTCTACCAGTGCCCAATGGTGGTCAAGGTCAAGGAGCCACAGACGAGTGAGTTTCCTTTGTTATGGGAGTGTCAGATCCTTTTCACCTATTTGCATCTTGCCCCTGATCCGGAACAGACCAAGCAGCTGCTGGCACAAAAGGTGATTGGCGTAGCTTATGAGACTGTGACGGATGCACAGGGCCGTTTGCCTTTGTTGGTGCCAATGAGTGAAGTGGCTGGCCGTATCGCTATCCAGGCCGGTGCCTTTGGCCTGCAGATGATCAATGGTGGCCGCGGTGTTCTGTTGGGCGGTGTGCCGGGAGTGCAGCGCGGTAATGTGGTGATAATTGGTGGTGGCGTGGTTGGCACCGAAGCAGCCAAGATGGCCCTTGGTCTGGGGGCGCATGTCACTATTCTGGATAGCAACCTCGCTCGTCTACGTCAGCTGGATGACCTGTTTGGGCCAGCACTAAGAACGCGATTTTCAGAGTCCCATGCCATCGAAGAGCTGGTCAGCGAGGCCGACCTGGTGGTTGGCGCCGTGTTATTGCCAGGTCATGCTGCGCCGAAACTGATCAGTCGTGCGTTAGTTAAAAAAATGCGTCCTGGTGCAGTGATTGTGGATGTGGCGATTGACCAGGGTGGATGCGTCGAAACTGCCCGTCCCACTACCCATTCGGATTCCATGTATGTGGAGGAAGGCGTGGTGCATTATTGTGTTACCAATATGCCTGGGGCATGTGCCCGCACTGCAACCATGGCATTGACCAATGCCACATTGCCCTATGCATTGCAGCTGGCTGAGCATGGTGAAGATGCACTGCGACAAAATCCTGGCCTGCGGGAAGGGCTGAATGTCTATAAAGGGCAAGTTACCAATCGTGCAGTAGCACAGGATTTAGGCTATGAATATAAAGCTACAAGCGAGTTGTTATGATGTGGGAAATAATCATGTTTAAAGAGGATTGCTGATTGGATATAACCAAGATTCAGTATCAAATGGTTTTTGCTGATGCTACAGAGAAAGTGCTGGAGCTGCGTCTGCGCACCGACAATCTGACCCCGATCGCCTGGGTGCCGGCCAAGCCGCCCGAGTGGGCTACGCTTGAAAATCACAAATGCAGTAATTGTCCGCTCAAACCTGAGAAACATGCCTACTGTCCTGCGTCACTGAACCTGGTCAAGCTGGTTGAAGAATGTAATGAACTAGATTTGCTGGATACGGTAAAGCTGGTAGTGAAATCGCCTGATCGTGCTGTTGTTGTTTCAGCCACCGTGCAAAAGGCGATTGGATCATTTATTGGCCTGTTAATGGCGACCAGTGATTGTCCACGAGCCTCTTATTTCCGGCCCGTCGCACGTTTCCACTTACCACTGGCAAATGAGGCGGAAACAGTCTACCGTGCTGTCACAGCCTATGCCATGGCACAATTCGTCCGCCGCCAGGCAGGTAAGGAGGGGGCGGTTGATCTGGAGGGCTTGATTGATATCTACAAGAACCTGGAGACAGTCAACACTGGCCTCGCAACACGCTTAAAAACAGCGGGCTTGGATGGTGCAATTGCAAAAAGCCTGATGGAATGGGACGTGTTTTCTGGTATGTTTCCCATGCGTGCAGAAGAGGTGATGGAAAAGATGCGGCCGCTGTTTTCCGCCTATCTGTACGACTAAATTAACCTTTTAGCTGGGAATTCATTTTGAACACGGATGTGAAAGAAGCTGCGACGCAGCTCGACACCATTGTTGATTTTGTTCGTTGGGGAGCGAGCCGTTTTAATGAAGCCAAACTCTATTTTGGTCACGGCACCGACAATGCCGTAGATGAAGCCTTATTTCTGGTGCTGCAGGCATTACATCTTCAACCCGGCCTGGCGCCTGAGCTGTACCATGCGCGCCTGACTGATTCAGAAAAAGAGACGGTGTTGACGCTGTTTCAACGCCGCATTGATGAACGAGTGCCAGCGCCCTATTTGACCCATGAGGCTTGGTTTGGCGGTTTGAGTTTTTATGTCGATGAGCGCGTTCTGGTGCCACGTTCACCCATTGCTGAGGCGATCGAGCAACAGTTTGCCCCGTGGCTGGATGAAGATGCCACTGAGAAGATTCTCGACCTTTGTTGTGGTAGTGCTTGTATCGCCATTGCTTGTGCTGCCGCGTTTCCTTGGGCTGAGGTGGATGCAGTGGATATTTCGGCTGAGGCGCTGGAGGTCACCCGAATTAATATCGAGCGCCATCAATTACAACATCAAGTGCGTGCGATTCAGTCTGATCTGTTTGCCGGGCTTGATGGCAAGCGCTATGAGCTGATTGTCTCCAATCCACCCTATGTGGATGCTGAGGATATGGATTCAATGCCGGAGGAGTTCAAACGTGAACCGGTATTGGGGCTGACTGCTGGTGAGGATGGTCTGGCGGTTGTGCTGCAAATCCTGAGTCAGGCAGCTAATCATTTGACCAAAAATGGCGTGTTGGTGGTTGAAGTTGGCAATAGTGAAGAAGCCCTGGTGAACCATTTTCCTGAAGTCCCGTTTGTCTGGCTTGAGTTTGAACATGGCGGTCATGGTGTGTTTCTGCTGCAAGCCGAGATCCTGCGCGAATATCACGATTTGTTCGTGCAGGCCTGCAAAGCTTAAATCCTGGATCAATTTCCCCTATAATCAACTGCTCAATTGTAGTTTTCTTAGGAGTGGAATGTGGACCAATCCCTGGTATTTGATCTGGAACTGATCAAACGTTATGACAAGTCGGGGCCGCGTTATACCTCGTATCCCACTGCTGTGCAGTTTCACGATAAGTTTGGCGAAGAGGAATACCGCCGCATTGCTGCGCAGACAAATGCGGCCAAACAGCCTCTGTCGCTCTATTTCCACATTCCATTCTGCGATACCGTTTGTTTCTATTGTGGTTGTAACAAGATTGCCACCAAGGACCGCAGCAAGGCTCAACCTTATCTTGATCGGGTTTATAAAGAGATGGCTATGCAGGCCGAGCTGTTTGACTCCGATCGCGTTGTAGACCAGCTTCACTGGGGCGGCGGCACGCCGACTTTCATTAGTCATGAGCAGATGCGCGAGCTGATGGCCGTGACCCGCAAACATTTCAAGCTGCGTGATGATGACAGCGGTGAATATTCCATCGAGATTGATCCACGGGAAGTCACGGCAGAAACCATTACTATCTTGCGTGAGTTGGGTTTCAATCGCATGAGTCTGGGGGTGCAGGATTTCGACGAGCGGGTACAAAAAGCTGTCAATCGTATCCAGAGCGAAGCAGAGACCATGGCGGCGCTGGATAATGCCCGCAAACAGGGTTTTAAATCCATCAGCATTGACTTGATCTATGGCCTGCCGTTCCAGTCGGTTGAAAGTTTCAGCAAGACACTGGATCGCATCTTGGCGGTGGATCCCGATCGGCTCTCGGTATTCAACTACGCCCACTTGCCTGAGATGTTCCCGCCCCAGCGCCGCATCAATGAAGATGAGTTACCGGCACCGGCTGAGAAGCTCGATATCCTGATGATGACCAACGAGCGCCTTGAGAAGGCGGGTTATGTCTACATTGGTATGGATCATTTCGCCAAGCCGGATGACGAGTTGGCAGTGGCGCAACGCGAAGGTCATCTCTATCGTAATTTTCAGGGCTACTCTACCCATGCGGAATGTGATTTGATTGGCTTGGGTGTGACTTCTATTGGCAAGGTCGGCAATAGTTATAGCCAGAATATGCGCACTATGGATGAATATTGCGAACGCATCGATGCCAATCAATTGCCTGTATTTCGAGGGATAGAACTGGACAAGGATGACCTGCTAAGGCGTGAAGTCATCACCGAGCTGATGTGTAATTTCGATCTCGACAAGCAGGCAATTGAAGCCAAATATTCAATCAGTTTTGATGATTACTTTACGTCAGAACAAAATGACATTGCACAGTTGCAACAGGATGGCTTGATCAAGCTTGAGGGCCAGCATATTGAAGTGCAACCGGCGGGTCGCTTTCTGATTCGTAACGTCTGTATGGTGTTTGATAAATATTTCCGCCAGACGAGCGAGCAGCGCTTTTCCAAGGTGATATAATCGCTTTCTATCGTATCTTCAATAGGTTATGAAGATAATCAATAATTTATATTAATATCTGTTGGATGGGATTATGTCCGGAAATTCACTTGGAAAACTCTTCACAGTCACCACTTTCGGCGAAAGTCATGGCCTGGCGCTGGGTTGTATTGTCGATGGTTGTCCGCCTGGGTTGGCGCTGACTGAGGCTGATTTGCAGCGTGACCTCGACCGGCGCAAGCCTGGCACCTCGCGTCATACCACTCAACGGCGTGAGGCGGATGAGGTGCAGATCCTTTCCGGTGTATTTGAGGGTATGACCACAGGCACACCTATTGGCTTGATCATTCACAACACCGATCAGCGTTCAAAAGATTATTCCAATATTGCCAATAGCTTTCGACCCGGCCATGCCGACTACACCTACCAACAGAAGTATGGTCTGCGTGATTATCGTGGCGGCGGTCGCTCTTCTGCGCGTGAAACAGCCATGCGGGTAGCGGCCGGGGCTATTGCCAAGAAATATCTGAAAGAAAAATGCGGTATCGAGATTCGTGGTTATCTGGCCCAGTTGGGTCCGATCAAGGCGGAAAAACTCGATTGGGATCAGGTGACGCAGAATCCCTTCTTTTGTCCGGATGCCGACAAGGTGGCTGAAATGGAAACGTACATGGATGCCTTGCGTAAGGAAGGTAACTCCATTGGTGCGCGCATCAATGTAGTGGCCAGCGGCATGATGCCCGGCTTGGGCGAGCCAATCTTCGATCGTTTGGAGGCGGATATTGCGCATGCCATGATGAGCATCAATGCGGTGAAGGGCGTGGAGGTCGGCGCCGGTTTTGATTGTGTGGAGCAGAAGGGCACCGAACACCGCGACGAAATTACGCCTGAAGGTTTTTTGAGCAATAATGCCGGTGGCGTGCTGGGGGGGATTTCATCCGGTCAGGATGTGGTTGTCAGCATGGCGCTGAAACCGACTTCGAGCTTGCGTTTGCCTGGGCAGAGCGTTGATCTAAATGGTAATCCGATTGAGGTGGTTACTGAAGGGCGGCATGATCCCTGTGTTGGTATTCGCGCCACACCAATTGCCGAGGCGATGCTGGCCATTGTATTGATGGATCATCTGTTGCGTCATCGTGCTCAAAATCTTGATGTGAATTCACAAACGCCGGTGATCCCGGCGAGCAAGTCTTGATCAGAGGCTCCGTAGGCTAAGGCTTTATGCCTTACTGGCGTTTTTCAAACTTCTATCTGTTTTTCTTCGCCTCGCTTGGGGTGTTGATTCCGTATTGGTCGCTTTATCTCAAGTCGCTTGGTTTTAGTCCAGCAGAAATTGGCGAACTGATGGCGGTGATTATGGCTACTAAGATTGTGGCGCCCAATATCTGGGGCTGGATTGCCGATCACAGTGGCCGCCGTGTGCAGATTATTCGTGTGGCAACGCTGGTGGCACTCATTGCATTTGCAGGTGTATTTCTCGGCCAGAGTTATTGGTGGATGGTGTTGGTGATGTGTTTGTTCAGTTTTTTCTGGAACGCTGCCTTACCGCAGTTCGAGGCAGCCACGATGACTATGTTGGGTGAACAGACACATCGCTATAGCAGTATTCGTCTATGGGGGTCCGTTGGATTTATTCTAGCGGTGGTTGCAGTTGGGCCCGTATTGGACTCGGTCGGGACCAGTGTGATTCCAGTGGTGATCATGTTGTTGCTGGCTGGCTTAGCGATGTCTACCTGGTTGGTACCAGCGGAAATTAGTATTCAGTCCGAACATCATTCAGGTTCGATTTGGCGGGTGTTGGCGCAGCCGCAGGTCATCATTGTATTTGTGGTGTGTTTTTTATTGCAGGCAAGTCATGGACCTTATTACACCTTTTACACTATTTATCTGGAAGATCACGACTACAGCCGCAGCTTGATAGGGCAGCTTTGGGCGCTGGGTGTGGTGGCCGAAATTGGCGTGTTTTTAGTCATGCACCGTTTGTTACCGCGGTATGGCGCCAAGGCACTGTTATTGGTCAGTTTGGGGCTGACAACACTGCGCTGGTTGCTGGTTGCCTGGTTTGTTGATTGGCTTAGTGTGATGATAGCTGCCCAGCTGCTGCATGCCGCCAGTTTTGGAATCTATCATGCGGTGGCCATTTATCTAATCCACAAAATTTTTATTGGCCGCCATCAGGGTAGGGGGCAAGCGCTTTATAGCAGCCTCAGCTTTGGTGCCGGGGGCGCAGTTGGCAGTTTAATGAGCGGGTATTTGTGGAGTGGGGCAGGTGCCAGCGCCACATATATAGCAGCGGCAATTCTGAGCGGTCTGGCATTTTTCCTGGCCTGGCGTGGGATTCGTTCAGAAAATTGGTAAGTTTGTTGAAAACATTGCAGATTACACATTGACGAGGTGAATTACCGCTAGTATTATTTGCCCTCCTTACGTGGCCCGGTTTTGACTGGGTGATGGCGAGATTAAATCGGGGTATAGCGCAGTCTGGTAGCGCGCCTGCTTTGGGAGCAGGATGTCGGGAGTTCGAATCTCTCTACCCCGACCAAATTAACCGAACGGGCGGCGTCGGTAATAATTAGTTTTTAATGTGCGCCCGTAGCTCATCTGGATAGAGCATCGGCCTTCTAAGCCGAGGGTAGCAGGTTCGAGTCCTGCCGGGCGCGCCAGCTTTAGCCCGCAGATCGAAAAATAACAAAACGGTTTCTGGTGAGCGTAGCTCAGTTGGTAGAGCCCCGGATTGTGATTCCGGTGGTCGTGGGTTCGAGCCCCATCGTTCACCCCATTTTCTAGTATCGTGTTGGGGCCGTTAGCTCAGTTGGTAGAGCAGGTGACTCTTAATCACTTGGTCGAAGGTTCGAGTCCTTCACGGCCCACCATTTTTCTTGTTTCCCCACTTCTTAAGTTATCCGCGTTGTTTTTCAAATGTTGTTTGGTGCTATCCTTTGATGCTTGGAATAGGTCTATATGGTGCCTCAATAAAAAATGGATTTTATAAACTCCCCGCATCCTGCTGTGAATGCTTTTGTTGAAGTGTTGACTGCCTTGACGGAAACGGCTACTGAATTAAACGACAGTGATGCCGAGGAAATTAGTCAACAGTGCCTGCTTTTAGGTGAACGCATTTCAAACGCGGCTTTGGATAATCAGAGTGTGAGCGATTGGGACGAGGCACTTCAACTGGCCCTCAAATTAGTAAAACGCGAGCGTGATTTTGCCATAACTCGCATCGATGATTTTCGGCAAATGATCTGGGTTGTCATACAAGGGTTGCGTGAGGCTTTTCGAGATGAGCAGAGTGCTGATAATGAAGTCATTCAACACCTGTCGAGTTTGAATAAAGCGGTTCATAGCGATTCGATTGACGAGATGCGCACGGAAATTGTGGCTGCAATCGTGTTAATTAATCGTGCCATTGAAGATAGAAAAAACCGCCAGAGGGTGCAGCTGGAAGAGTTGGGAGAGCAACTCAACAAAATGCGCCATGATCTGCTTATAGCGCAAAAAGAATTGGCCTTGGACCCGATGACGCGGTTGTACAATCGCGCATCATTCGATCAATTGCTGGAGAAGACAATTGAATTGAGCCTTTTTTCGGGTCAGCCCTCGTCCCTGTTGATGGTCGATATTGACCATTTTAAAGACATTAATGATAAATACGGACATATCAGCGGTGACCGTGCTGTGTTGCATGTGGCCCAAGTTCTTAGTAAAGCTTTTCCGCGTAAGACGGACTTTGTCGCGCGTTATGGCGGCGACGAATTCGCGGTTATTCTGCAGGAGACGGAGGCGCGCGATGGGGCAATGTTGGCCAAGCGCTTGCTTGGGGATATGCATGGCCTTACTTTTGTAGCCGAGAATGGTGAACGGCTGGAAATCTCGTTATCGATCGGGGTGTCAGCTTTGCTGGCTAATGATAAGGCGAATGACTGGATATCTCGCTCTGATCAAGCCCTATATCAGGCAAAACGCGCTGGTAGAGGTTGTGTATGGTTGGCTAAAGTGGACGATTGAGCCTGGTTATACCCAGGCATCTGAAAAATCTAATTCTGGGGTGACTGAAACGGGCAAGTGTCTGTATAATGTGCCCATTCTTGGCCTTAGGGCCGTTTTTTTCTTGTTGCGAAAGTGGCGGAATTGGTAGACGCGCTGGATTTAGGTTCCAGTGGGGTAACCCGTGAGAGTTCGAGTCTCTCCTTTCGCACCATTTTGATTATCTCCTGACTTTATGGTCTGTGATGAAGGTTGCGGTGGTGAATTGATTCATCGGCGTGATGATTAATAAAGTGACGTCCAGCGTCCTTAAGGAAATTGAGTTATGCAAGTTTCTGTTACATCGACTGAAGGTTTAGAACGCAGTATGACGGTAGAAGTACCCGCCGATAAAATCGAGCAAGAGGTACAACAGCGTCTCAAGGGAATGGCAGGAAAAGTTCGTATCGATGGCTTTCGTCCTGGAAAAGTCCCATTTAGCGTGATTCAAAAACGCTATGGGCCGCAAGTGCGCCAAGAGGTTGAATCTGAGCTTGTACGCGATAGCTTTTATGAAGCCATTCAGCAGGAGAATCTACGTCCCGCTGGCACGCCTAAGATCGAAACGGATGCATCAAAAGGTGAAAATCTTGCATTCACAGCAACCTTTGAAGTCTATCCTGAAGTAAGTGTAACAGTGCCTTCGGACTTGGTAATCGAGAAGCCAGCGGTTGAGATTGCAGATGCTGACCTTGATAACATGTTGGAAAAGTTGCGTACGCAACGTGCTGGTTGGGAGCAGGTTGAGCGTGCCGCTGAAGATGGAGATCAAGTGATCATCGACTTTCTGGGTAAGTTAGATGGTGTAGCCTTCGAAGGTGGTGAAGCAGAAGACTTTACACTTGAGTTAGGCAGTAAGCGTTTCATTGAAGGGTTTGAAGATCAATTGATTGGTGTTTCAGCGGGTGATGTAAAAGAAGTGAATGTTACTTTCCCGGAGAACTATCAGAGTGCAGATCTTGCTGGAAAGGCTGTCGTGTTTGAAGTAACTGTAAAAACAGTTAATGGCCCTAAGCTTCCTGATCTGGATGACGAAGAGTTTCTAAAGGCACTTGGTGTAGAAGAGGGTGGTGTAGATAATCTGCGCAGCGAAGTGCGTCAAAGCATGGATCGAGAGCTGGGTCAGAAAATTACCGCTCTGGTGAAAGAGCAAGTATTAGATAAGGTACTAGATGCCAATCCCATTGAATTGCCTTCTGCGCTTGTAGAAGATGAACTTCGCCAAATGGCTAACCAGGCACGTCAAAGCATGGGCTTGGAGGGTGAGCAAGAAGTAGCAGACGAGGTTCGTGAAGTCTTGGGTGATCGTGCCCGTCGCCGTGTTGCGCTGGGCTTGATGGTGGGTGAGCTAATCCGCGAAAAAGGTTTTCAGGCAGATGCCGATAAAGTCCGTACGCGCATTGAGGAAATGGCCCAGAGCTATGAAGATTCTCAGGCTGTGCTAAATTGGTATTATCAAGATAAGTCCAGACTAAGTGGTGTCGAGGCCCTAGTTTTGGAAGATCAGGTCGTTGACTGGTTGTTATCCGAGTTGAAGATTGAGGAAGTAGCGAAAAATTTTGATGACATAATGCAGTCTCAATAATATTTAAGGGGGCATCGCCCCTTTTTTTGAGTCTGGATTATTTTTGTGTAATATGGAACTTGATGATTTTGGTTGGTATTTCGCGGTAAAGGGATAATATTTGATGGCCGATACTAATTTTGAGACAGGACGTAATACGGATACCTTGGCACAAGGTTTGGTGCCGATGGTGGTGGAGCAGACTGCGCGTGGCGAGCGTGCTTATGACATTTTTTCGCGGCTTCTCAAAGAGCGGGTCATATTCTTGACAGGGCCGGTTGAGGACCACATGGCAAACCTGGTTGTTGCCCAATTGCTGTTTTTAGAATCAGAAAACCCTGATAAAGATATACATTTATATATTAATTCACCTGGTGGTGTAGTGACGGCAGGACTGGCAATATATGACACCATGCAGTTCATTAAGCCGGATGTTAGTACGATGTGTATGGGGCAAGCAGCCAGTATGGGTGCGCTGCTGCTTGCAGGTGGTGCAGCAGGGAAAAGGTACTGTTTACCCCATTCCCGCATCATGATTCACCAACCTTTAGGTGGATTTCAAGGGCAAGCTTCCGATATTGATATCCATGCCAAGGAAATACTGTTGGTAAGGGAACGATTAAATAAGATTTTGGCCAAACATACAGGGCAATCTATCGAAATGGTACAGAAAGACACGGATCGTGATAACTTTCTGAGCGGACAGGAAGCTGTTGAATATGGTCTGATTGATCAAGTACTTGAAGAAAGGGGCTAATAGCCGCAAGTGGGAATGATTCTTGCTGGAATATCTGGATATTAGATCACACTGAGGTGGGTGTATGAGCGACGAAAAAAACGGCACTGGTGAAGATAGCAAAAAACTGCTTTATTGCTCTTTTTGCGGCAAGAGCCAGCACGAGGTCAGAAAACTGATTGCCGGGCCTTCGGTATTTGTCTGTGATGAATGTGTCGAGCTTTGTAACGACATAATCCGCGAAGAGTTACAGGAAGGCAATGTTGTCGGTAAAGATAGTAAATTGCCAGTCCCGCGTGAAATCAATGAAATTCTTGATGAATATGTTGTGGGTCAAGCGCCGGCCAAAAAAGTGCTATCTGTCGCCGTGTACAACCATTACAAGCGTCTGGAGGCTGGCCAGAAGAAGGATGAAGTTGAGCTAACCAAGAGCAACATCCTGTTAATAGGTCCCACGGGTAGTGGTAAAACTTTGTTGGCCGAAACTCTGGCGCGTTTGCTTGATGTGCCATTTACTATCGCTGATGCAACCACGCTGACAGAAGCAGGTTATGTGGGTGAAGATGTTGAAAATATCATTCAGAAGCTGCTACAGAAGTGCGATTATGATGTTGAAAAGGCGCAAACTGGCATTGTCTATATCGATGAAATTGACAAAATTTCACGTAAATCAGACAACCCATCCATTACCCGTGATGTTTCGGGTGAAGGTGTGCAGCAGGCCCTTCTGAAGTTAATCGAAGGCACCGTCGCTTCAGTGCCACCTCAAGGTGGACGCAAGCACCCGCAGCAGGAGTTTCTGCAGGTTGATACTTCAAATATCCTGTTTATATGTGGTGGGGCCTTTGCCGGGCTTGATCGTGTTATCCGGGATCGGTCTGAAAAAGGTGGGATTGGTTTTTCGGCGGAAGTTAAGAGTAAAGACGACAAGAAAAACTTCAGCGAGATTTTGCATTCGGTTGAACCGGAAGATTTGGTCAAGTATGGCCTGATACCAGAATTTGTTGGTCGTTTGCCGGTAGTTGCAACACTGGAAGAATTGGATGAAGAGTCTCTTATTCAAATTCTGACAGAACCTAAAAATGCTATTACAAAACAGTATGCCAGGTTGTTTGAAATGGAAGGTTGTGACGTTGAGTTTCGTGAAGATGCGTTGCGTGCAATTGCACGTAAGGCAATGGAACGTAAAACCGGTGCCCGCGGACTTCGGTCAATTCTTGAAAATGCACTGCTTGATACCATGTATGATTTACCATCAATGGATAATGTCGCAAAAGTCGTTATTGATGATGGCGTGATAAATAATACATCTGAACCATTGTTGATTTATGATCAGGGTGATCAACACGGGCGTGTGGCAAATAAAGAAAGTTAATAAATATCTATAGCCGGGCTTGATTTTCTCAAGCCCGGCCTCCATAGTAATTTCATATAGAGTTCATTTGTGGATGAGGCGCGGTCTGGGTCTTCATCCCTTTTTTATATGGGCAAATGGTGTCCTTTTTCTGCCGCAGTAATTGTAGTTGAGGTTATTAATATGAGTGCGAATGACAAAAAAGACACAGTGATAGTAAGCAAGCTGCTGCCAGTTTTGCCGTTACGTGATGTGGTTGTTTATCCACACATGGTTATTCCACTGTTTGTCGGTAGAGAAAAATCAATCAAAGCGCTGGAATCTGCTATGGAGCAGGATAAGCAGATTTTACTCGTCGCCCAACAAAGCGCTTCTTTGGATGATCCTCAACCTGACGATATCTACAACATAGGTACACTCTCTAATATTCTGCAGTTATTGAAGCTACCTGATGGGACCATTAAGGTCCTCGTCGAAGGTATTGAGCGGGCAAAATTGCGTGAATATGTATCTGGAAAGGACTATTTCACTGCGCAAATAGAAGTTATTGAATGTGAATCACTGGAAGAACGCGAATCGGATGTGTTGGTGAGGTCACTGTTAAACCAATTTGATCAGTATGTGAAACTTAATAACAAGGTTCCGCCGGAGATATTGTCTTCCTTATCCGGCATTGATGATGGTGGTCGATTGGTTGACACCATTGCTGCACACATGTCGCTAAAAATAGAAGAAAAACAGAGTGTGCTTGAACAAATTAATGTCCGTGATCGTCTTGAAAGAATGATGAGTCTGCTGGAATCCGAAATTGATCTACTACAAGTTGAGAAACGTATTCGCGGCCGAGTCAAAAGACAAATGGAAAAGAGTCAGCGCGAGTATTATCTGAATGAACAAATGAAGGCCATTCAGAAAGAGCTTGGTGATATGGATGAGGCTCCAAATGAAATTGAGGAGTACTCGAATAAGATTGAAAAGGCCGGCATGTCGAAAGAGGCCAAGACAAAAGCCAAGTCTGAACTCAATAAGCTTAAGATGATGTCACCCATGTCTGCAGAGGCAACCGTGGTGCGTAACTATATTGACTGGATGGTCAATGTGCCATGGAAAAAGCGCAGCAAGATTTGTAATGACCTGGCCAAAGCAGAAGCAGTGTTGGAAGCCGATCATTATGGCTTGGAAAAGGTCAAGGAACGTATTCTGGAATACCTTGCTGTGCAGCAACGCGTTAGTAAATTAAAGGGCCCTGTTTTGTGTCTGGTAGGTCCGCCCGGTGTAGGTAAGACATCATTAGGTCGATCTATTGCGCGTGCAACCGGGCGTGAGTTTGTACGCATGTCGCTCGGTGGTGTGCGTGATGAGGCAGAAATCCGTGGTCATCGACGTACATACATAGGATCGATGCCTGGGAAAATCGTACAGAATATGTCCAAGGTCGGTGTACGCAACCCGCTATTTCTACTGGATGAAGTGGACAAGATGTCTATGGATTTTCGTGGTGATCCCTCATCAGCTATGCTTGAAGTGTTGGATCCGGAGCAAAATAACAGCTTCAATGATCACTACTTGGAAGTGGATTATGATCTCTCAGATGTAATGTTCGTAGCCACGGCAAACAGTTTAAATATTCCTGGGCCGTTACTGGACCGGATGGAAGTCATCCGTCTGGCGGGTTATACAGAAGACGAAAAGGTCAATATCGCCCAGCGTTACCTGGTGCCAAAGCAGATTGAGGCTAACGGCCTTGAAGCAAGTGAAATTGGTATTAGTGAGACTGCAATCAGGGATTTGATTCGTTACTATACTCGCGAGGCTGGTGTGCGTGGTCTCGAGCGTGAACTCTCCAAGATTTGTCGTAAGGTCGTGAAAAATGTTTTGCTGCAAGGCAAGGAAAAAGCCAAGAGAAAGGTGTCTGTTACGCCACGAAATATAGAAAAATATCTTGGTGTTAAACGATTCCGCTTTGGTGAGGCAGAACAGGACGATCAGGTCGGTCAGGTAACGGGTTTGGCATGGACCGAGGTGGGCGGTGACCTGCTGACTATAGAGGCTGCGCTTGTCCCTGGTAAGGGCAAACTCACTATCACCGGACAGTTGGGAGATGTAATGCAGGAATCAGTTCAGGCGGCTATGACAGTCGTTAGAAGTCGTGCAGATCTCTTTGGCCTTGATGAAGACTTTTATCAAAAACAGGACATTCACATTCACGTGCCAGAGGGTGCTATTCCAAAAGATGGTCCCAGCGCAGGTATTGGCATGTGTACCAGCCTGGTGTCAGTGTTGACTAATATTCCGGTTAAAGCCAGTGTTGCCATGACGGGCGAAATTACCTTACGTGGAGAAGTGTTACCGATTGGCGGTTTGAAAGAAAAACTTTTAGCCGCTCATCGCGGTGGAATAAAAACTGTTTTGATTCCGCAAGAAAACGAAAGAGACCTTTCTGAAATACCAAAAAATATTAAGGATCAACTTGATATTCAACCGGTTAAGTGGATAGATGAGGTTTTGCAACTCGCATTACAGCATGTGCCAGAATCCGATTCAGTTTCTGGCAAGGAAGAAAATGTTGCTAACAAGGTGGTTACAAAAAGGAAAAAAACTAAGCAGGAGCGCGTTAGGCATCATTGAAAATAAAATATCAGATGCTTGTTTCACTTGACATAAGGTAGGGGCAAAAGTATAAAATTCGCACTACTGATCTGATCCTGGGTGATCAGGCAAATTATAACTAGAAATACACATTCCTGAATCTGCCATAAATACTAAAGTTTAGGTTTAGCGTTCAATTGGTGCCGCGCGCTAAGGGTGTTTTAACCATAAATATTTTTATGCGGTAGGCGGGGCGGTTAAGAGAGAGATTTTAGGTCTGTACGTTTTTATGAGCGTGCGGATAATAATTATTACATAAGGAGTTATTTAGTGAATAAAGCAGAATTGATTGAAGCTGTCGCCGAACAGACTGATATGAGCAAAGCAGATGCAGGGCGTGCTGTTGAAGCCATCGTAACTACTATTACTGATGCAATGACGAAACAGGATGATGTTTCACTAATTGGCTTTGGTACTTTTACTGTTCGTGAGCGTGCTGCACGTAGTGGTCGCAACCCGCAAACTGGTGAAACCATTCAAATTAAAGCCGCAAAAGTCCCTGCATTTAAGGCTGGCAAAGCTCTAAAAGATGCTGTAAACTAGCCGCTCTTTTGCTGGGGTGCTTAGCTCAGTTGGGAGAGCGTCGCCCTTACAAGGCGAATGTCGGGGGTTCAAGTCCCTCAGCACCCACCAGACTTTTTAAAAGTTAAAGCGTGGAGTGGTAGTTCAGTTGGTTAGAATACCGGCCTGTCACGCCGGGGGTCGCGGGTTCGAGTCCCGTCCACTCCGCCAACAGATAAAAAAAGGGCGCAGAGCTGTTTTAGCCTGCGCCCTTTTTATTTAATATCTCATAAACGTTCTCAGTCGGATAAATTCAGAAAGCTAAAGCCATGCTGCTACATATTCGTGAAAAAGCACAAAGTTGGATTGCATTCGCCATTGTTGGGATGCTGATCATTGGATTAACCACGGTGGTATGGGATGGTTTTTTTAGCCCTGATCCGGAAGTGCCGGTGGCAAAGGTGAACGGAGAAAAGATTACTTCGAATGAATTCCAATTTGCCTATCAACAGCAAAGAGCGCGTCTACAAAATATGCTGGGCGGCGCAGATATCAGTCAGTTTATTCCAGATGAGGATGAGTTTAAAAAGAATGTATTAAAGCGTCTGGAAGAAGAAGAGTTAATCTTACAGGCTGCGAATGAAGCCGGTTTTCGTATAAGTGATGGCCTATTGGCACAACAGATTCGTAGTATTGACGCGTTTCAGACTGATGGCCAATTTGACCAGGAAATGTACCAGCGCTGGCTGATGCAGAATTCAATGTCTCCAGGAATGTTTGAGGATATGCTGCGTCGTGATGTGATTATCCAGCAGTATCGTATGGCAGTAGCGGCAACAGGCTGGAGCACTGAGCAGGAACGCAACGCATTAGTTAAGCTGCAAGAGCAACAGCGTGATGTTGGTTATATGATCATTTCAGCGGCGAATTATCTGGAACAGGTCAACGTATCTGATGAAGATGTCCAGAAATACTATGATGAAAATTCAATGCAATTTGTGACTGAGGAAAAAGTCAGTATCGAATATCTTGAGTTGAAAGTGGATGATTTGGCCAAGGATGTAGATATCGATGAAGCGAAACTACTAGAGAATTACCAAGACCGCCAGTCAGAATTTGGTGTTCCGGAAGAACGCCGTACACGTCATATTTTGATCGAAGTGGCGGGTGATGCATCAGAAGAAGAATTGAATTCGGCGCAAGAGAAAACGGAATTATTGGCACAGCAAATTCGCGATGGCGCCTCATTTGAAGATATTGCGAAAGAGCATTCAGATGATATCGGTTCAGCTAACGATGGTGGCGATCTAGGATATATGACTCGCGACATGATGATGGATCCAGCTTTTGCAGACGTCGCCTTTGTTTTGGAGGAAGGCGCGGTCAGTGATGCAGTCAAATCAGCATATGGATTTCATATTATAAAAGTTGAAGCCATTAAAACTGGTCAACAGAAAACCTTTGAAGAAGTTCGTGCACAGCTGGAACGTGAATATCGCAATAACCAGGCCGAAGATATATTTTTCGAGCAAGGTGAAATTCTGGCGAATCTTACGTTCGAAAATCCTGACACACTCGAAATTGCTGCGCAGGAATTAGACTTAAGCGTCAAGAGCTCGCCCTTGTTCAGTCGTGATCAAGGCGTCGGTATTGCAATGGATAACAACGTTCGCTCGACTGCTTTTTCAGAAGAGGTATTACTGCAAGGCCTTAACAGTCAACCGCTCGAATTGGGTGGTGACCGGGTGCTTGTGTTGCGGATAAAAGAACATAATGAATCAATGACTCGCCCGTTCGACGAAGTGAAGCAACAAATCTCAGATCAATTGCTTCAAGAGCGTGCCCAGGCCAAGGCAGAAGAAGAGGGTAAGATCATTTTGTCTGCGTTAGCTGCTGATGGAGATGTCGAGTCCCTGGCTAAAGAGAGAGAAATAAGCTGGTCTCATCCCGAACCAATCAAACGAAATGCACGCGATATCGATCTTCAGATTGTGCAAAAGGCATTTCGTATGTCTGGATCTGAAGATGAGCAGATTACCTACGATGGCCTGGTAATGTCTTCCGGTGATTATGCTGTCATTGCATATTATGGGGAGATTGATAGTGCAGAAGAATCAGTCGACGAAAACATTGCTGAGACCATGAAGGCCCAACGTGAGCGCTATTATGGAGCAAATGAATTATTAGGTGCGATGGCTGATATGCGTCAAACAGCTGATATTAAAGAATTCCCGGAAAACTTCTAGACACAGCTAAATCCACAAATAGCCAGCACTCGAGGAAGGTAAGCAAATGAAGCTCAAGCTACATTGGCAAATACTGATAGCCTTGGTGCTGGCAGTCATCGTTGGTAATCTCACCGGCACAGATAGCGCCATTTTTGGTGTTACTTTTTACGACATGTTTGCCTTTGTCGGCACGCTGTTCCTCAATGCCTTGAAGATGTTAATCGTGCCGCTGATCGTTTCGTCGATCATCGTCGGCATTGCTGGTATTGGCTCCAGTGGCAACCTTGGGCGCCTGGGCGGTAAGACATTGCTCTATTACGCCACAACCAGCCTATTGGCCATCCTAATTGGTTTGATAATAGTAAATGCCCTGCAACCGGGTATTGTTGATGGTCAACCGGCCAAGGATTTAATTGGTCTGTCAGAAGATGTCTCGGCCATCACAGAGAAAGTGGAAGGCAGAGGGGCGGGCGATATCGCTGAAATATTCCTGCGCATGGTGCCCACCAATATCGTTGCCGCCGCGGCTGATGGTCAAATGCTTGGCCTGATCTTCTTCAGTCTACTGTTTGGCTATTTTATGACGCGGGTTTCGCACAGTTATGCCTCCACCTTGCACACCTTTTGGGAGGCTGTGTTCGAAGTCATGATGATGATTACCGATTGGGTGATGAAGTTTGCCCCCATTGGTGTGTTTGCCCTGGTGGCCAAAGTGGTTGCCAGTACCGGTTTCTCCGCCTTTGAACCTCTTGCCTGGTTTGTGGTGGCAGTGTTATCTGCTCTGGCATTTCATTTCCTAGTCACCATGCCGGTGTTGTTACGCGTGGTTGCAGGCGTCAATCCATTACGTATGTATCGTGCTATGGCACCAGCATTGTTGACGGCTTTTTCAACGGCATCGTCTTCGGCGACTCTGCCACTGACCATGGACTGTGTTGAAAAGAACGCCAAGGTTTCAAATCGCACCAGCAGTTTTGTCTTGCCCTTAGGGGCTACAGTGAATATGGATGGCACAGCCCTGTATGAGTGTGTCGCGGCAATCTTTATCGCTCAGGCCTATGGATTAGATCTAAGCTTTGCTCAACAATTTACCATTGTGGTGGTGGCCTTGTTGACCTCGATTGGGGTGGCGGGGATTCCGGCTGCCAGTCTGGTGGCGATCTCAATTATTCTTACTACGATTGGCTTACCCGTAGAAGCGCTTGGTTTGATTCTGGCGGTTGATCGTATTCTGGATATGTGTCGTACCAGCGTCAATGTATTCGGTGATTCGTGTGGGGCCGTGATAATTGCCAAATTGGAAGGGGAGAAACGGGTATTAACCACGGATGAAGAAGAGCAGCAGCTCAAATCTTAGTTCTTAAGTTAATTCCTTAAGGGTATAAAAAGGGTGAGCCATAAGGTTCGCCTTTTTTGATTTAAATGACATGTCTGCTTACACTTCCATCGCCATACCAACGATGTTGTATCCAGAGTCAACATAGACTATCTCACCGGTGATACCCATGGCCAGATCTGAGCACAAGAAGGCTGCCGTATTGCCGACATCCTCAATGGTAATGTTGCGGCGCATTGGTGCGAAGTTTTCGACATGGGTCAACATTTTGCGGAAGTCACTGATTCCAGCGGCGGCCAGGGTCTTGATCGGGCCTGCTGAGACAGCATTAACGCGAATTCCATCTGGCCCCAGGCTCTCGGCCATGTAACGCACATTGGCTTCCAGGCTGGCTTTCGCCAGCCCCATGACATTGTAGTTGGGCATGGCCCGTTCGGCACCAAGATAGCTCATCGTCAGTAGCGCACCATCGCGGCCTTCCATCATGTTGCGCCCGGCCTTGGCCAGCGCGGCAAAACTGTAAGAGCTGATCTCGTGAGAGATATTAAAACTCTCACGGGTGACTGCATCCAGGTAGTCGCCCTCAAGCGCTTCACGCGGGGCAAAGGCAACAGAATGAATGATTATATCGACATGATCCCAGTAGTCATCCAGGCGCTCGAATACGCGCTCAATATCTCTGTCACTACTCACATCACAGGGTAGGTAGATGTCAGAATCAACCTCTGCAGCCATTTTTTCCACGCGTGACTGTAATTTATCATTCTGGTAGGTAAATGCGAGTTCCGCTCCCTGGTTTTTCATCGCCTGCGCTACACCCCAGGCAATGGAGCGATTACTGGCCAGGCCGACGATTAATGCACGTTTCCCTTCTAGAAATCCCATAGTTCACCTTACGCTTTGAGTTGATGAATTTACTGTTGGCCGACACTCTAAACGGGTGTCCGTATACGTTATAAGGTACCTAAATTCGACCTTGAGTGGAAGAGTTATCTACAGCTCTCTTGTTTGCCGAGGGCAAGCCCGTTATTCTGGTTAATAAGGCGTAGAATCTAGATAATAGTGTACCATCGAAAAAATTAGTTTAACCATACTTGCGGAATCGGAATCCAAATGGAAAAACGTTTTACCTTCAAAGATTTTTTCTTATTCGCTTTTCTAACCCTGCTGTTTGTTACCTTATTGCTTGCCATGTATATGGTCGATCGGCAGTGGGCCGAAATGGCCAAGATACAAAGTGTGATGCAAGAGCAGGCCGAAGATATCCGCTCGCTACGTGGTCTGGTCAATGGCCTGGATCAAAGAATACGCAGTGGCAATGTGGTTGCCGGGGCGGAGCAGGGTAGTGCGATTGATGACTCCATGCCTGCCTTCTCACGGGCACTTGCAGCGGCTGCAATGCCTGGTTTTCAGCGTGGTGACTGGCTGGTTAACTCCTTTGGTACCAGCTTGAAGACAATTACGCCGTTGGTGTCGAGTGATGCCTATGCTGCTGAGGTGCAATCCTATGTGCAGGAATCACTGCTTACCCGCGATCCTGAAACGCTTGAATGGATGGGCTTAATTGCTCGCGACTGGCGGGTGAGTGACGACGGTCTGACCTTTACCTTCCGCTTGCGCGAAGATGTGAAATTTTCAGATGGAGAGCCACTGGATGCTGATGATGTGGTCTTCAGCTTTGACTTTATTCAGGATCCTGTTATTGCCGCACCACGTGAACGTGCCATCTATGACAAGATAGAAAGCGTCAAGGCCACCGGCCAATATGAAGTGGTGTTTCAGTTTAAGGAACCGTACTTCAATAGTCTGGCCCTGGCCGGAGGCATGGCCATCATGCCGCGCCACTTTTATGAACCCTATTTGAAAGAACCGGAAACCTTCAATCAGTCAAAAGGTCTGTTGCTTGGCTCAGGACCCTATCGTCTTGACGATCCCAAGGCTTGGACGCCTGACCGAGGCTTGGTCGAGCTGCAACGCAATCCACGTTACTGGGGGGTACAACCATCATTTAATCGTTTGTTATGGAAAGTGATTCAAAATGATGCCGCACGCCTGACCACATTTCGTAATGGCGAGATTGATGTCTACGGCGCCCGTCCACGCGAATACCAAACCTTGCTAGATGATAAGGACTTGAATGCTCGCACTCAGAACTTTGAATATATGAGTCCTACTGCTGGTTATAGCTATATTGGCTGGAACCAACAGTTGAATGGTAAACCGACCCGCTTTGCCGATAAACGTGTGCGTCAGGCCATGACTTATCTCACCGATCGCGATCGAGTAATTGAAGAGATTATGCTTGGCTATGCAGAGGTGGCGATCAGTCCCTTTAGTCCGCGCAGTAAGCAGCATGATAAAACGCTGGTGCCACGTAGTTTTAGTGTTGACAAGGCGGTGCAGTTATTGCGTGAAGCCGGTTATCAGGACCGTGATCGCAATGGCGTTCTGGAAGATGCGGATGGTAATCCATTCGAATTCGAACTAGTGTTTTTCCAGGACAACGAAGATACCCGGCGCATGGTGCTGTTCCTCAAAGATCTCTATGCCCGTGCCGGCATTTCCATGATACCGAAACCCACCGAATGGTCAGTGATGCTGGGGTTGATCACAAACCGTGATTTTGAGGCGATCACACTAGGTTGGACCAGTGGCGTGGAAACAGATATTTACCAGATTTTTCATAGTCGACAGATCGAGGATAATGGCGATAATTTTGTCAGTTATAAAAACGAACGTCTTGATACGCTGATTGAAGACGCGCGTGGCAGTGTCGACGAAGTCAAGCGAATGCCCTTGTGGCAAGAGGCTGAGCGAATTATGTTTGAAGACCAGCCTTACACTTTCCTGATGCGGCGCAAATCCCTGGTGTTTATCGACGAGCGCATTCAAAACCTGCAAATCACTAATCTTGGTCTGAATATGGGAATGGTGCCGGTGGAGATCTTCGTGCCCGGAGATCAACACAAATATTCCAAATAAAGGCGACGGCTGAACCACGATGCATACCTATATCATCCGTCGTCTGTTGCTGATGTTTCCGACCTTGATCGGGATCACCATTGTGGTGTTTTCCGTCATGGCCGCCGCTCCTGGAGGGATCAGTGCCCAGAGTTTGGTGGAAGGTCAAAACCTGGAACCTGAAGTCAAGAAGTCTATGGAGGAGTATTACAATCGCATCTATGGTCTCGACCAACCGGCACCGGTTCAATACTTGCGTTGGCTCAATAATGTCTCGCCGATTGGTTTTACCTTTGATGAACAAAATAATATAGATAGTTTTTCTTTTACCAAGGGATCAGAACTGGGTAGAAGTTTTGTCTATGGCCGGCCAGTGTTGGACCTGATCGAAGAACGGCTGCCCATTACCTTATTATTAAATGTCATCTCCATCCCCCTGATCTACGTCATTGCTATTGCTATTGGAGTGCATGCGGCAACCCAGCGAGGCAAGACCTTTGATGTCGGTTCCGGTATTTCGATGTTGGCGTTATGGTCGATGCCAACCATGTTGGCAGGGGTATTGATGATCGGTTTTTTTGCCAGTGATCAATATTGGCGCTGGTTTCCCACGGCCGGCTTGAATCGGCGTGAAGTGCTGGATATGCAATTTATGCCGCACTGGGCATCGTTAACGGATGTGCTGTTGTTGTTTGTGTCGATAGCAATTGTGGTGGCCTTATTTATCAGCGTGAGTTTAAAAGCAGGACAAGGTCTGCGCACAGCTATGATGGCATTGCTCGGCCTGGTGTTAGGCGTGATGATGGCCGGTGCGTTACCGGGCGAGACAGGCATGATCACCTATGTTGTGTTGGCGCTGTTGTTAGCGCTTTGTAGTGGATTGATTGGCTACACCGAATACAACGCCTTCCGTACCAGCATGATGGGCGCTGTGGGTCTATGTGTCGGCGTCGGTATTGGTTTCAGCTTTATGCAGGATGGTTTTATACGCGGCTTTATGTTTGACCGCATCTGGCATCTATTATTGCCGGTGTTGTGCCTATCCTACGGTGGCTTTGCCTTTTTGGCTAAATTGACGCGCAGCTCCGTACTGGAAAACCTGTTGTCGGATTATGCCCGCACCGCCCGCGCCAAGGGTGTGCCGGAACAACAGGTGTTGTGGCGTCATGTGTTTCGCAATAGCTTATTGCCCTTGATTACTGTGGCCGCCGGATTGTTACCGAGCCTGTTGGGTGGTTCTATTATCGTGGAAGCATTATTCAGTATCGATGGTATGGGTAAGCTGGCGATTGAAGCAGTTCAAACCCGTGACCGCGAGTTGGTGTTGTCGATCACCTTGATCGGTACCTTGTTGTCATTGGCCGGTTATCTGTTGGCTGATATTTGTTATGCCATTGCTGATCCGCGAGTCAGTTATGAGTGAGATCACTAAGCCAGCACAGCGCCAGCAACGCAGTTATGCCGCCCAGGTTTTGCGTGAGGTATTCATGCAATGGGGCGCGCGTCTTGGTGTTTTCTGGATTGGACTGTTGGTGGTCGTCGCTGTGTTTGCGCCGTTTCTGGCCAATAGTCATCCGTTGTTATTGAGCGAGCAAGGTGAAATCAGCAGCCCGCTAATTCAATATCTGACAGCCGCGGATGTCACCTTGTTAATCATCTTCTTCAGTGTGCCGGTACTCTATTTTTTCAAGATCAGTTTTCGCGCCAAATTTGGAATATTTATATTAATTACAATTGTCGCTGCAGCGCTGTGTCATGCCACCATCTCACCACCTCGCTTGAGCATCTATGACCAGTATCGAGACAATCAACAGGCAGGTGTTTATGACTGGTTGATTACTGCACCGATACCTTATTCAGCCAAGGACTATCTGCGTGATGAAGGCGATACCGGGCTGGAAGCGCCGCTGGCGGCTGATGAGCGCACCCATTTGTTTGGCACTGATGAAAACGGCGCCGATGTGTTAAGCCGTATGGTTCATGCATCCCGTATCGCCTTGAGCATAGGTTTTGTCGCCACAGGCATCGCCATGATAATCGGTACCATCATTGGTGGTTTGATGGGATATTTCTCCGGTATCTTCGACATGATTGGTATGCGCCTGGTGGAAATCTTCGAAGCAATCCCTGTGCTGTTTTTGTTATTGACCTTTGTTGCCTTCTTTGGCCGTAATCTTTATGTGATGATGATTATCATCGGCATTACTAGCTGGACTGGCTATGCCCGTTATGTACGTGCCGAGTTTTTAAAGCTGCGCCAGCAGGAGTTTGTTCAGTCGGCCATTGCCTGTGGCTTGCCGCTCCACTCGATTCTGTTTCGACACATCCTGCCCAACGGCATGGCGCCGATTTTGGTCGCGGCGAGTTTTGGTGTGGCCTCGGCGATTCTGGCGGAAGCGACGCTGAGCTTTTTAGGTCTAGGTTTGGTGGATGATCCCTCCTGGGGGCAGATGTTGAATCAGGCGGTGCAAGCGGCCACCTTCAACTGGTGGATGGCGGCCTTTCCCGGTGGGGCGATTTTTCTTACGGTGTTTGCGTACAACCTGATTGGTGAAGCGATGCGAGATGCAATCGATCCCCATTTGAAGAAGTCGGCGAATTAGGACTGGTCATGTCGCTGTTACTCAAAGTTGAAAATCTGAAGACCTATCTTCGCGCCGGTAACGAGACTGTTAAGGCGGTGGATGATGTCAGCTTTGAAATCAACAAAGGCGAAACCTTCTGTCTGGTAGGTGAGTCGGGCAGTGGCAAGTCTGTAACTGCTTTGTCAGTCATTCAATTATTACCACAAGATATCAGCCAACACCCGGGCGGTAAGATCATGTTTGATTATCGCCATAACGATGGACATAGGGAGCAGGTGGATATGCTCCATCTGAGTGAGGCCAAAACTCGCATGATTCGCGGTTCGCGTATCGCCATGATTTTTCAGGAACCAATGACATCGCTCAATCCTGTCTTCACGATTGGTGATCAGATCATTGAAGCATTGCAGCTGCATAATCCGGAGATGAGCTCTGCTGCGGCACGTGAACGTGCCATAGAAGCGCTGGAGCAGGTCAAGATACCAAATGCCGCCGACCGCATCGACGAATATCCTCATCGTCTCTCCGGCGGTCAACGCCAGCGTGTCATGATCGCCATGGCAATGGCCTGCGAGCCTGATCTACTAATTGCCGATGAACCGACCACTGCGCTGGATGTGACCGTGCAGGCCGAGATTCTGCGATTGATGAAAGAATTACAACAACGCAAGGGTACGTCGATTCTGTTTATCACTCATGATTTTGGTGTGGTGTCACAGATGGCCGACCGGTTGGCGGTGATGCGCCTGGGTAAGATCGTTGAGTCCGGCCCCTTGAACCAGGTCATCAATAATCCACAACATGAATACAGCAAAAAGCTGCTGGCTTCTTTACCTGAAAATTTGCCGCGCGATCCCGGGCTTGCCATTACCAAAAGTAACGCAGCGCCACCACTATTGGATTTGAAAGGGGTGCAAGTCTATTTTCCAATAAAAAAAGGTGTGCTGCGTCGCACAGTCGATCATGTCAAAGCGGTAGATGGTATCGACTTGCAAATTCCCAAGGGCCAGATCCTGGCGCTGGTGGGTGAGTCCGGTTGTGGCAAGAGCACTTTGGGCAGAGCGATATTGCGCTTGACGGAGCCGACTGCCGGCAAGGTTCACTTTAATGATTCAGATATCACGGCTTTGCATCGCAAACAGCTGCAACCACTGCGGCGTGAAATGCAGATCATTTTTCAGGACCCCATGTCGTCACTTAATCCTCGTCTCACCATTGCTGCGACTTTGACTGAACCGATGAAGGTGCATGGCATTGGTGATTCAAAAGAGGAGCGACTGGAGCTGGCCAAACAGATTCTTGAACGGGTGCAGCTTGAAGGGGATTTTATCTGGCGTTATCCACATGAGTTTTCCGGTGGTCAACGGCAACGCATTGGCATTGCCCGAGCCTTGGCTCTGAGTCCCAGTTTTATTGTGTGTGATGAGGTCACCAGTGCGCTGGATGTGTCAGTGCAGGCCGAGATTCTGCAGATGTTGTTGGAGTTGCGTAAAGAACGTGACCTGACCCTGCTATTTATCACCCACAACATTGCCGTGGTGGAATACATCAGCGACGAGATGGCTGTGATGCATGGTGGGCGCATTGTTGAGCAGGGCCCAACCGATCGCATCTGTCGCAATCCACAGCATGATTACACCCAGAAATTATTGGCTGCTGTGCCTAGAGTAGAGTTCAACCATTAATGTCAGAACCACTGCTGAGTGTTCGTAATCTCAAGACCAGCTTTGCTATGGGGGCTCAAACAGCGCGAGTGGTTGACGGCGTCAGTTTCGATATCTCATGTGGTGAGACGTTTGCCTTGTTGGGGGAGTCTGGCTGTGGCAAGTCCATGACCTCACTTTCCATTATGCAATTGGTACCGCAACCAGGCGAGATTGTTAGTGGTGAGATCCAACTCGAAGGCGAGGATCTGCTCAGGCTGCCACCGGCCGCAATCCGCAACGTACGCGGTAACCGCATTGCCATGATCTTCCAGGAGCCCATGACCTCGCTCAACCCGGTGCTGACGGTCGAGCAACAGATTGGTGAAGTGTTGTTAAAACATAAAGGTATTAAGGGAAGTACTGCACGTAAACGCAGTGTTGAGCTGTTAACTGCAGTCGGTATCCCTGCCCCCGAAAGCAGGATTGATGAATATCCACATCAACTCTCGGGTGGTATGAAACAACGTGTGATGATTGCCATTGCCCTGGCAGGTGAACCTGATTTGTTGATCGCCGATGAGCCAACCACCGCATTGGATGTGACCATACAGGCGCAAGTGCTGCAGCTGTTGCGTGATTTACAACAAGAGACTGGTATGGCGATTTTGCTCATTACCCATGATCTTGGTGTTGTGGCAGAAATGGCTGACAGGGTGGCGGTGATGTATGCCGGTCATATTGTCGAAGCGGCTGGCCGTGATGAATTTTTTGCCAACCCTCAGCACCCTTATAGCCTCAAACTGTTTGACTCGTTGCCAGAGATGAATAAGCGCAACCACGCACTGGAGGTGATTAAAGGGTCAGTGCCTGCGTTGACACAGGAGTTCAAGGCGTGTCGCTTTGAGAGTCGTTGTGATTTCGCCTGGCGTCCATGCCGTGAACAGCTACCTGATTGGCATGAAATATCAACCCGGCATCAGGTTCGTTGTCACCGGGCGGATGACGAAATGCTTAAACAGTGGCCTGAGCAAGCTGTCGTCGCCACGGCAGAATTAAAACTCAAAACAAAACAGAATACCACTCGACCAATACTTGAAGTGAAACAACTCAAAGTTCATTTTCCTATTCACAAGGGTTTGTTTAAACGTGCCGCCGGGTTTGTGTATGCGGTGGATGATATTAATCTGAAAATTGATCAGGGCAAGACGCTCGCCCTGGTGGGAGAGTCGGGGTGTGGCAAGACCACCGCTGGCAAAGCCATGTTACAACTTGAACGGCCCACCGCCGGACAGGTGATGTTTGAAGGTGAAGATCTTGTCTATCTCAGTGGCGAGAAATTGAGAAAACGGCGGCGTGATTTCCAGATTATTTTTCAGGATCCATTCTCATCCATGAATCCTCGCATGATGATCAGCGACATTATTGAAGAGGGTATGCTTGCCCAGGGCGTCGGCGGTAATGCCCAACAACGCCGTGTGCGTGTCGATACGCTGCTTGAACATGTCGGCTTATCAGCGACCATGCGAAACCGTTATCCGCATGAATTCTCCGGTGGTCAGCGCCAGCGAGTCTGTATTGCTCGGGCATTGGCCGTGGAGCCTAAACTGATTGTTTGCGATGAGCCCACCAGTGCGTTGGATGTATCGGTGCAGGCGCAGATTCTAAATCTGCTGAAAGAACTGCAGGCAGAATTCGGTATTTCCTATCTGTTTATCACCCACAATATTTCCGTGGTGGCCTACCTGGCCGATGAGGTAGCAGTAATGTATCTGGGACGAATAGTGGAGCGCGGCACAGTCACAGAAGTGCTTGAGCATCCCTTGCATCCCTATACCCAAGCTTTGTTATCGGCGGTGCCGACGATCGATCCGGAGACCAGGCAGGAAGTGCTGCGTGTCGAGGGAGATATTCCATCGCCTATCGAGCCCCCCTCTGGTTGCCATTTTCATCCCCGCTGTGCGCACGTGATGCCTAAGTGCCGCGCAACCTATCCCGAAGAATTTTCTGACACGGAGAGGCATTCCGCGCACTGTTTTTTACTCTTGGGTGACTGATAGTCCGGGTGTGTTTGGGGGATGATGAATTCGGTGTGCTGTTGCCAACGGTAGACGCAGTAAGTAATGCTAGTATCGTCTCTGAAAAATAGAATAATGCAATTTCCAAGCCAAGCGGGCGGGCCGTAACACTTGCCACCATTGCACCGATAATATGAAATTAGTAGTGAATAATTCTTCACAGAAGCGGGCTTAATGTAGCAGAGGGTGTACACTGCGCAACCTGTGTCTTATAAAAATCTATTATTCAGTATTTATAAAGCCGCTGTTGCACGAGCAGTAAAGATTTAAATATTGATAAATGTCTTGTAGTATTGGATATTAATAAATAAATAACTAAAATTCAGGGAGACTCTGAGTAATTCGTTTTTCGTCATTCCGGCGCATACCCAAAGGGCACAAGGGCCGGAATCTACTAAGGCATTGAATTAGAACCACTGGATTCCGGGTCTACGCTTCGCTTCGCCCGGAATGACGAATTAATCAGAGTCTCCTTAGCATTCAAGGAAGAGAGTGAGCGTAAATCATGTCAAATTTATTTGCCGTGGGATTACCTCGTAACAAGCGCTGTATTGTTGAAGGTAGTAATGCGGGGGCGCTTGATTACAAGGATGTGGATCTATCATTTGTTGATGAGCACTGGTCGGGTTGGTTTGCGCGGTTACCCGATGCTTTGGCTGAAACGGCATTTGATCATCTAACCCATAAGATCACACGGTCTCCCCAGGATCTGTGTGCCCATCTTCATAGAATAATTGCCGCCTATCATACGAAGCATGTGGATACTTTGTATGGTGCATTGCTTGATCTGTTTATCGTATTAGACAGGCAAGGTTTTCAACTGCGCAGGCGTATGGTTACTAAGTTCGCTTCTATGTTGACGCCGGAACAACAAAAAGCGTTAGAGCAAGGCTTAAAGCCGGGTATTGGTGCAGTGGACAATATTCCCCAGAGTTACTTTTCACGCTTCAGTAAAGGCCTTGTTGGTTTCGGCGAATTACTTGAACACACGGATGACTTGGCGGAGTTCGAATTTAGTATCCTGGAAGAGTCACGTGATTTGATTGATTCCGGTTTCTATGAAGAGGCCAGAATGATTTTGGAAGAGGCGATTCTTCAGCAGCCAGACGATGTAGCAATCAACAAAGAGCTGCTCGACTTATATCGCTATACCAGAAATAAAGATGCATTCATGGACGCAAAAAAACGATTTCAGGGATTAAATCTCGCCATGAATGATGAGTGGCAAGAGTTGGAAGAGACATTGCTGATGGATGAGGGTGTTGCAGGATGAATTCTCAGCGCCGGGAACAGATTCGCCTGGCGACGTTTGGTTTCGATGCGCGTATGGAAGAGAGTTTCCGTTTGACGTTCAAAGGGCCAGGTAAAGGCAAGGCCTTGCTTGTTGATGAGAGTGCTGCCGATTTTGGCATTATTAATCTGGATGCTGTCGATTCAAAAAAATATATAGATGAATACAGTCGTTGTTTCCCTGGTCGCTCCGTAATTAAATTTTCCATAAAAGAACCAGAGATATATGATGCGCTGTATGTGAAAAAACCAGCGAAGATTAATGATGTGCTGTTGGCAATAGATAAATTGATCGAAGAGCTGGAGATTCTACAGAGCGAAGAAAGTGAATCCTCGCCACATGCTTTTCAAGAAACCAAGAAGATTAATAACAATAGTGATTCTGTATCAACTGTCTCAGAATCAATAACTAAACTTAACAATGAGATTCAGATCGCCAAATCGATAAAAGAATTTCCAATTAAGAATACTGTTTCAGAAAAACAGAAAACTTCACTCTATTACAATCCAAAAGATTATTTGCAGAGTGAGATCCACTCTGCAGTTGAGTTTTCCAATACCCGCGGATTGGCAGTTGAATTATGGGTGATGTACGGTGATGATCAATGGAGAAAGTTTGTATTTCATCCTCAATTGCAAAAGGTACTGACTTCGTTAACCGATAAAGAGTTGCAAGTTTGTTGTACTACACCGCTATCTTTAATGAATCACAAACTGTATCGCCATAAAGAAAAAGAGACCGCCAAGATTCAGAAGTTGGTGAAGCATGATAATCGAAGTGTCTCTTATGATGCATTTTTGTGGAAAGTAGCCCTCTTCACAAGCCAGGGGAGACTGCCAGAAGGAACGAATGTAAAAACGGCTGTTCAGCTTAAGCATTGGCCAAATCTGACACGTTTAACACCAGTTGATGGTGGTATGCGTATCGCGAAATTATTGGTTGATCAACCGCGTGAATTGCCATTGGTTGCAAAAGTCTTAAACATGCCAGCAAGCAGGGTCTATGCGTTTTATAGTGCGGCTTGTGCGATTGGGCTAGTCGATGAAAGTGGCGAGTATGTCGATTTGATGACTCCTACCATGCCAGAACGACACAAACACCACACTTTGTTTGGTCGGATATTAAGACGCTTAAAAGGGAATAGTGACCCGAATATTGAAATGTACGCCTAAGGAACCATCTGATCAATTCATGAACCGTTGGCTGATGGCTAAAATCTTCCATCTCATCGTTGCACCCCAAGGGCACTTCCTTCAGGGCGCAAATTTTGGCAATAGGTCGGCTATTACCTGCAATTTGCGCCTTGATATGAAAGATTTTATCACACCATCCATTCGGCCCAGAATTAATCAGATGTTCCCTAAGATTAAACAAATTCGATCATGGCTTGCAGTAGAGGTATATGAGTAATTATAAAATTATTTTTACGGGGCCGGTGGGTGCCGGTAAAACAACAGCGATTAAATCATTAAGTGACATTCCTGTTGTGACGACAGATGAATCAGCCAGTGATATGACCATCCGTCGAAAAGAAACGACGACCGTCGCACTTGATTATGGTTTGATGAAGTTGGATGGGGGAGAAAAGGTGCATCTTTATGGTACGCCAGGCCAGGAACGATTTGACTTTATGTGGGATATTCTCACTAAAGGCGGAATAGGCCTGGTTTTGTTGCTCGATAATACCCGGGCGGATCCATTTCAGGATATGCGTTTTTTTCTTTCATCATTTAAGGGATTTATTTCGAAAGCTTCATTGGTGATTGGGGTGACACGCATGGATCTCGATAATCGGCCTTTGATTACGGATTATCAAGCTGAATTGAATGGCCTTGGGATCAAGCCGCCGATATTTGAAATAGATGCGCGTAAACGAAATGATATCAATCAACTGGTCGAAGCACTTTTGTTTTCATTAGATCCATGGATAGGTGAATAATGTCGACTTATCAATTTATAGAAAATAGTTATATTCTTCCTACACCGGCAGGGACGTATTATGCGGTTTCAACAGACTCGGATGATAAAACCCGTATGTTCCTGTTGGGGTTGCTGTCTCAATCTTCAAGTCAGGCTTTGACGCAAGAGTTCTTGTTGCGGGCAACTCAATTGAAAACTGAGCAAGAGGCGATGGAATTGCTCTATCGTGCTCAGGGGCTGGGTTGGGTGCAAGGTGAAACTCAACCGCGTGAAGCGCCGGTTGGTATTCTCGAAGAAGCGCTACCTGCAATTCTAGGTAAACTATCAAGCAGCCGAAAAGTACTACTGGTGGATAATCAGGGCTTGTTTCTTTCAGCGCATGGTTTTTCTTATGAGCTGGCAGAGGAATTGTCAGCCCTCAGTGCGGATCTTTCATCGCTCTATCAGCGCCATGAGCGTCTATTAAAAAATAATATGAATATTGGTGCATCAGCATGGGCATTGGTTAACTCCCATGGTGATAGTCAGCTGGGTGTTTGGCCACTTTATATTGGTAATTCTCAGTTTAATCTCGTGATGACAGGGGTGCCGCAGTTTAACCAGCAGGCATTTGTAGATTTGGTTTGGATTTTGAGTAAGCGTTATCTGGAGTTGCCGGAGTACGCCCCAAGCAGTCAAATTGTGGCATAAAAGCGTGTGTGCCTGGATGGGCATGGCTATTAAGCCAATAAATTTGATTGTTTTGCTTGTTTAAGGAGTGAAGCAATGCGTTCTGATTTGTTGGGTTCGATTTTAAGTGACTTAAATGGCGGTTCAACTGACATTGAAGCATCGGCAGTTATTTCTACCGATGGTTTGATCATGTCTGCATTGCTGCCGGCTGGTATGGATGAAGACCGGGTAGGGGCAATGGCTGCGGCTATGTTGTCATTGGGTGACCGTACTGCACAAGAGTTGGCGCGAGGCAGCCTGGAGCAGGTGTTAATCAAAGGTGATAATGGCTATGTACTGATGACTCATGCGGGGGCTGAAGCAGTGCTATCCGTGATGGCAAAATCAACTGCCCGTTTAGGGTTGATCTTTTTGGATGTCAAACGGGCAGCTGAATCGATTGGCAAAGTCATCTAGAACCCGAATAGTTGTAGCCACTATGGAAGATATGAATGTGGCAGATGTCGTTGGTGACTATCGAGAAGTCCGCATAAATTATTATGATGGTAGTAGCCGCACTGTTTTGGTCACCGATATCGAAACGCCCATACCCGATGGTCGTTTGATCGTATCAAGGACCGATCCCGCTGGCATTATTACCCATGTCAATGACTCATTCGTTGACATGTCAGGATTTGAACATCAAGAACTAATTGGTGCTCCCCATTATATTTTGCGCCATCCGGATATGCCTGCCGCGGCGTTTGAAGATTTGTGGCAGACCTTGGTGGTTGAGGGAAAAAAATGGCATGGCTATGTTAAAAACCTGCGTAAAGATGGTGGTTATTATTGGGTCTACGCGACAGTCATCGCCAATATTCGAAATAATGAAGTGGTGGGCTTTACTTCTGTGCGGCGTAAACCATCACGTAAAAAAGTTGTAGAGGCAGAAGTACTCTACAGAACCTTAGTTTGATTACGTTTGAGAATGACATGACCTATCATTTCACAGTCAGTCCTGATTTCAATCCTAGTTACCTGTCTGGGTGGTTTATTTTTAACACCTGGTTGCAACGTCAGACGGGAGAGGCATTTCATCTTGAGCTATACAATGATTTTGAATCACAGCGGCAGGCCATCGCGGAAGATAAAGTTGATTTGATTTATGCCAATTCCTATGATGCCTCTGTTTTAGTCCGCGACAAAGGATTTATGCCAGTGGCCTGTCCGGCAGGCAAATCAGATGAGGCAGTAATCGTATTGCCGCAAGATAGTCCAATTCAAAGCGTCGAAGCCTTACCCCCAGGTTTGCGCATTTCATCCACCAATGATCCGGACGTGAATATGATGTGCATGATCATGCTGGAGCCAGCCGATTTAAATCGGGATAACACGACGTCTAAAACGTGTGATACCTATATTTTGGTCGCTAAGGATCTTATCCAGGGTCACGCTGATGCAGGATTTTTTCTGCAAGAGACCTTTGATAAATTATCAAAGGTGGTGAAATCACAGTTACGGCCGCTGGTACGAAGTCAGATTCAGGTGATTCACCATGTCCTGTTGCTTGGGCCGAGTTTGTTGCAAATGCACCAAGAACTTCAGCGAGCATTGATTGCAATGAACGATTCGCCTGCCGGGCAATCGTTGTTAGAGTCGCTGAATTTCTCCGCCTGGGAAAGTGTCGAGCCTGAGGACACCGAGTTTATGATCGATCTGATGGATACGCTTGAGACCTGATAAGCCCTATCTCTGTTGGTTAATCCTTTTTCGCCCAGGTTTGCTGTAGAAACTGATCTCGCCCCGAATTGGCGTGATAGAGCCCATAGCGCAGGGGGTTTTCCCGGTAGTAGTCCTGATGATAGTCCTCGGCGGGGTAAAAGGTCTTGAGTGGTTTGATTTCGGTCACAATCGGCTTGGAGAAAACACCGGAATCATCAAGCGCCTGCTTTGAGTCTTCGGCAACCTGACGTTGCTGATCATCATGATAAAAGATCCCTGTACGGTATTGTGGCCCCACATCAACAAATTGCCGGTTCGGAGTTGTCGGATCCACCTGCCGCCAGTAGACATCGAGAATTTCTTTAAAGCTGATTTTACGATTGTCATAAGTGACCTGGATCACCTCGGCATGACCGGTCTGACCAGATGAAACCTGCTGATAACTTGGATTTATCTCATCACCACCGGCATAACCCGAGATGGTTGAGACAACACCTTCCAGCGCATCGAAAGGAGGTTGCATGCACCAGAAACAGCCGCCAGCCAGGGTGGCCTTTTCCAAATATTTATCGTCATTCATAGCTGCCTCACTGGTTTCGCAGAACTAAGCCAATATTTGTTTATATGAATAAAAAAGCAATTTCATGTCGTAGTCAATTTTGTTCGACACAAGAGTTAGTAGTTAATTCAACTGAATCCTTACACTCCGTGACTATTAGATGTTGGCATTAAAAAAGGAGGCAATGCCTCCTTTTTTATCATTATTTGAAGTAGTGCAAGTTTAATGCTGATGACCACCGGCGCCATGGGCGTGACCATGTTCCAGCTCTTCTTCAGTTGCGTCACGAACTTCGAGTACATCCACGTCAAAGTTCAATGTCACTCCTGCTAGTGGGTGATTGCCATCAATTGTGACTTGATCGCCTTCAACCTGAGTAACAGTGACGATACTCATGCCCTGGTTGGTTTGGGCATGAAACTGCATGCCTGGCGAGATATCTTCCACACCCTCAAACATATCTTTGGTGAGTTCCTGCATCAGGGTATCGTCACGCTCACCATAGCCCTGATCAGGCTCGATGGAAACGTTTACCTGGTCACCTGCGGTTTTACCTTCAAGCGCGCTTTCCAGACCAGGTATTATATTGCCAACACCATGAATAAAGGCGAATGGCTCATTTTTGTCGGCTTGGTCAATCACGGAGCCAGTGTCGTCTTTTAGTGTGTAGGCAATGGTTGCCACTTTGTTCGCTGCTATTTGCATATTTGATACTCTTTTTGCTGGTATAAAGCGGCCAGTCTACCGCTTCTTATCCCTCGGTTTCAAGGCGCAATCCGATCGTTGACAGGCAGTTTGCGCAATACATTTTGTGAGTCATACTATTATCCATAAATAGGGAGTGGAATTATGAGGCGGATAGAAACATGAATAGTGGGCAGGATAATCTACCGGTTGTTTCGATTGGTGTGCTGGTAAAACATTTTGGCGGTATATTACTGGTTAAATGCCAGAATAGTAGTGCAGTTGAAAAATGGCAGTTACCTAGCGATAAATTGTTTTGGCAGGAAAGTATGCTACAGGCAGTAGAGCGAATTACACAACAACAGGCTGGTGTTGTAGCCGTGGCGGGTGACATTGTCGAGGCTTATGATCTTATTAATGACAAAATTGAGGCGGAACCCGGAAGCCATGTGGTCGTGTTAACTTTTGAAGCGGAATATCAAGATGGTGATTTACGTGCAGGTGACTGCGTTCTTGATGTGGCCTGGGCCAGTGGTGTCGCCTTAAGGTCGATGGTAGTGGAAGATAATACTGCCGAACTGCTTTCAGATTTAGGATTAATGTAGATGAACCAAAAACAAGTCACTCACTACGATGAAATTGAACCATTTATCACCAAGGATGGCTCAGTGATCCGTGAATTGATGCACTCCTTACAGCACGCTAGCAAACAACAGAGTCTAGCTGAAGCGCGTTTGCCTGTCGGACGTAAAACCTTGTTGCATAAACATCATCACACCGAAGAGCTTTATTACATCACCCAAGGTAAGGGGTTAATGACGCTGGCTGAAGATACATTTGAAGTAGCGCCGGGAGATACTGTTTGCATTACCCCTGGGATATCACATTGCATAGAAAATATAGGTGAAAATGAGCTGGCTTTGTTGTGTTGCTGTAGCCCGCCTTATAGTCATGAAGATACAGAAATCCTTGAAGGCGTGATGGCCTGAATTTTAACAGCGTGTTTAGGTCTATGTTACAGGCCAATTACAATTTAAAACACAATAAATTGCTAAGCATGCCTTTGTGCTGCTTGCTTTTGAACCACGTCATCCGTAATAGAGTAAAGATAATATTTATTCCTGCCGTCTGCTTTGGCGATATATAGTGCCTCATCAGATTTATGTAGAATAGATTTGGCATCTTTCCCATCTGTTGGATAGAATGCGATGCCCATGCTTGCCGTTTCACGTACGCTCTTTCCAAAGATTTCAACAGGCTGTCTAATGCTGGCCAGAATTTTATTTGCCACGATGGAAATATCAGCAGAATTGGCCATGTCATTAAGCAAAAGAACAAATTTGTCGCTTTCAATGCGTGCCACTGTATCTCCGCCACGAAGACTTTTTTCTAACCTTTTCGCTATGGCTATTAAGAATTTATCACCCACGTCGTGACCAAGCGTCTCATTCAATACGTGAAAGCCATCTAAATCTATAGTGGCAATAGCAATACAGCGATTGTTCCATTCGCTGCGTGCCATGGCTTGTTTTAGGCGGTCCAGGATTATTGGTCGAGTCGGTAAGCCCGTGAGTGAATCATATGAATTGTGGCTTTTAAGTCTGCCCTCACTCTCCTGTAACCTTTCCTCCTGGGCAAATCGCATTTTATCTGAGTGCTTCATAATTAAGAATAAAAATATGTAGATAAATCCCAGGCAGGTCAACGTGCCAAGAACAATTTTCCATTGAGAACTGTTAATTGCATTAACAAGATCAGTGACATCAGAATGAACTTCTATCACGACCGTATCGGCTACTATGTCATTTGGCTGAATGACGATGTATGACGATACTAATGATCCCTTGAATGAACCACCCTCAAATGCATCAAATGAATCTACAAAATTGATGGAACTGATTTTGTTGGTTGAATTGATGCTGACAATGCTATTACTACTACTAATGTCGCCAAGCTGTTGTGCATTTGACGAAAAAATCGTTTTTCCATTAGGGCTATAGAGTTTTATATCGATGATATTTAGCCCCTGGACTAGTTGTCCAAGATCACTTTTCAGATTTTGTATTTCGGTTGACTGTCTCAACTCATTCGGGTTTACGTCACTGGCCTGAATAATAAATTCAGCATAATCTGGCCAGATAGCCTTGGAAATTAATTGGGCCACGTTATGATTAGAACGGCTTTCGTGGTCAAGCAGCTCGATGAATGCAAAATGACGATACAGTATTAGCAATATGACTGCGATAAAGAGTGTGCCAATGATGCTTGTGATGGAGAAATAGCGGTGGAGTTTAAACATATGTGCATCGTCAAGCTTCGGTTAGTAGGAATCAATAGATAGCTTCTCAGCCTTACAATAAATCGGCAAACAATGAATATTCTTGAGGGGTTATCGAAAGGGGCTACGTACCGCGGGAGTGGATTTTTTGGGGCGAATATTTATATGAATATCAAGTGGTTGAGAAGGGGTGGGAGAAACGGTCTTAAACTAGATCTTCCATGTCATAGTGGTTATAGAGTCGTTGCTACAGCGATAACACGTGTGAATACGCCTTGGGTCTGGCAATACACGACAGGGGAAACACCCATTTAGACGCAATGAGTGAAATATCAGGTTTATTGCATCGCCATTTCCATCAGGATATTGCGCATATCTTTTTTTAGTTTGTATTCAGTCTTCTCATAAACACGACGAATGGCGGCATTTTCATCCAGGCCTGGCACTTCAACTTCCCATTGGGTGGTGCCACGTACTTCGCCAGTGGTTTTATCAGATAAAACCAGATTAAGCTTGCCGTGACCCAAGGCCCAGCCGTTGCGTTCACCAATTACTGCAGCCTCAAGCGTACCGCGCATGACATAATCGGCATTGGTGTCTGTAGGTTTGAGATCAGAGGTGAGAAGCCCACCCTTGATCATCGTTGCTACTTGTTTGGCATTCATTTCACCTGCTAGTCCGGCGGGTTCAATTTGTAGAGTAGTGAGTAGATTATTGGCATCCTGTTTCATCAAAGTGAGGTTGAATTCGGATTCAATTCCGCGGCCAGTTAAATCGGCTTGCTGCATTGATTGTTGCATCTTGCTGCGCAGTTGTTGACTGCGCCAGGCCATGGCAATTTGACCGGCTTGCACGAACGGGTCGGGGCTGCTACGTGCCGCTTTCATGTATTCCAGGGTTTTCTCATCCAGTAATTGAATTTGGCTTTGTAGATACCCTTTACTGGTATTGCGAGGCATTGCGGCCAAGGCGTGGTAGGTGTTGGTTTCAGAATCAAACCACTGATCTACTATTTTAATCTTATCAAGCACTCGCGTCACCTCAGGTGGGGCAACAGTCTGGGCTGAGTCGGGGAGATGTGTTGTGTTTTTTTCATAATCTGCGGCATCGGCAGCTTGCTGTATGGTCATGTCGAATGTTGTGGTATCGACCAGGAATAGTTTTGCGATGTTGGCCAAGGCCTGCTGTTTAGCCGCTTCTGCGTTTTGGGCTTGTGTACGGCTAGTAATGTATTGGACGCGGGGGAATTCAGCGATTTCGCCGGCAACCCATTCGGGTTGGGGGCCTGATGCAATTTCAACAGCGGCTGCTTTTTGTACTTCTGAGCTAGGTGTTGTTTCAGCGACGCTCTCTTGCTTGTCTGCAGTTGGTTTGTCAGTGCTTGGGTTTGAAACGCAACCAACGCATATAATGGCAGCAGCTAAGATTGTGCCTACAGTAGATCTGGCCATTATTCCCCTCCCTATTTGTATGATTAACGAGCAGCGAAATATTCTGCTGTTTTTTTATCTCCGCCCTGTTTAACTTAAATTCATAAGCGATTCTGGTCAATGATTAATTAAGGAACCTCTGAACAAGTCTATGATACCTCTGGCTTACAGGGCGGGCCTGAAACGCACAGCTGCGGTGTTGTGCCTCTTGCAAAGGACTACGGCCATTCGCTGCGAAACACGCCGTGCAGCTGCACGTTTCAGGCTCCGCAGAGATACCATAGACTTGTTCAGAGGTTCCTTAAGTCGTGCTTACTGTCGGCTGTCCCTTTCCGCAAGCGCCACTTGCTTGAGCATATTCAATTGCGCTTTGATGCGTTCAACCTGAAAGTCAGAATCATTTTCGCTGACCTTCAAAGCTGTCTCCAGATGATTTATCGCAGTTCGCGTCAAACCAATCATGTAATAGTGATCTGCCAGTGCGATATATGCGTGCCCCTCACGGCCGGCAGCAAATTCAGCTCTGGCCAGTATTTGATAATACGAGGGCAAAACGAATCGCTGTTGTTGCTGGATCAGTTCCCGCATGGTGTCAGCAGCCTGGCTGGCTTTGCCTGATTCCAGCAGGGCGGTGGCGTAGAGCACGCTCAACTTGGGGTGATTCGGGAAGATGAGTAGCGCTTTTTGCAAACGTTTAATCGCCGTTGAGGAGTCACCTTTCATGATTTCAACCTGAGCCTGTAGGGCAATGAATTGAATAGACTCGGGTGATTCAGCCAGCAGCGCCTGGCTATATTTTCCTGCGATACCGAAATTGCCATTTTGAATGTTGATCAGGGCATATTCATATTGATCTACGCTGGAAAGTGGTTTGGACTGCGCCAGTAAGGCCTCTACATTTTTCATGCGATAGGCATGTTTTGATTCATCCAGTGAACGCAGTTTTGCCTGGATATAAGGAAAGTTGGGTGAGACATGATCTCTGACTTTAGGGTATTGGCTTGCCCTGTTCTGCGAGTCAGCAATACGATTCGGCGTGACCGGATGGGTGCGCAGCAGTTCTGGCACATTGCTATTATCCACATAGCGGTATGCCTCCTGCAGGCGACTGAAAAAACCCGGCATGTGGTATGGGTCAAAGCCCGAGCTAGCCAGGATATCAATGCCTACTCGATCGGCTTCCTTTTCGTGGGCGCGGGTGAAATTGAGTTGGTGTTGGATATTACCTGCGGTTGCAGCGGTGATCATGGCGGCGCTGAGTTCAGGAGAACCAATCAAGATGGCAGCAAGTATGGCTGCAGCTGTTTGCAGCTGACTGACAGATGCCTTCTGGAAGGCACGTGCAAGATGGCGCTGGGTGACATGTGCGATTTCATGGGCCATGACAGAAGCCACTTCGCCCTCGGTTTCTGCCGCCAGAATTAACCCGGTGTGGATACCAATGTGGCCACCTGGACCGGCAAAGGCGTTGATTGACGGATCATTCACAATAAAGAAATTAAACTCAAGATTACTGCCGGCAGCTGAGAGTAGCCGATAGCCAAGGGAGTTGATATAGGCATTCAGTTCCGGGTCTTCGATAATCTCCACATTCATGCGTAAATTACGCATAAAGGCCTGGCCGAGAAGATAATCATCATAAGGCGACAAAATCGTGGTCGAAGGATCGCCCATATCAGGCAGCTCAGAGGCATTTAGTCTGAACGGAGAAGTCACGCAAATTAATGCGAGCAATATACTGAATATAAAGGGTTTGTTCATCCTGGGCAGACTAAAATCAACGTCGATGCAATTCTTGCTAAAGAGGGTATTTTATTGCTTTTATGGCTTAATGTGTTGGTTTAGACAGAATGATATCATTACGAGTTCATTTCTGAAGAATGGTGTTAACCGGGAATTATTGATGACTGAAAGGGTGGATAAAGACATCGACACCAGTGGCTTAACCTGTCCAATGCCCATATTGCGGCTAAAGCAGGCTCTGCGTTCCATGGAGAGTGGTCAGCGAATTCGTGTTGTGGCGACAGATCCCGGAACGCAGTCAGATTTTGTCGCATTTGCTGCACAAACAGGCCATCGTCTGCTTAAGTCGCATATTGAAGCGGACAAATTTATCTATGTGTTAGAAAAGGCGTGATTGTCTGATCTTTGTGATAAGGCCTTTTTTTTCACCACTTTCTTCAGTATAAGTGCGCCTGATATCCGAACTTATCTTTTCTTTATCCTGGTTTCCACCCTACCTCAAGATAGCTGCATTTATAGGTCAAGAATTCTCTGTTTAGACCGTAACCATATTAGTATCAAATAATTCAATAAACATATAAATAATGTTCATTAGATTCGGTGTATCCATTACGGAATGAAACTATGAAAAACCTGACTATCAAGACAATGTTTCGGCTAACAGTCGCTGTGGTGGGGATTGTCATCCTGTGTCAGGCCTTTTTCACACTTAAGCAAACTGCGGCGGTTGAGGAAGAGACCAAAATGTTACTCGACACTAGCTTGCCAGAGTTGGAGCTGGTCCGTGACTTACAGCTTCATATCATCCAGGTGCAACAATGGCTGACCGATATTAGTGCTACTCGCGCACTGGATGGGCTTGATGACGGTTTTAAAGAAGCTAATAGTCACGCCGACGCATTTCATACCAAAATAGATAAACTAATAGATATGGACCCAAGTCGGTCAGATCAATTCGAAGCTATCAAACAGGCTTTCGAAAATTACTACAGTCAAGGAAAGACCATGGCTCAGGCCTACATTGATCAAGGGCCGGTTGGTGGTAATGCAGCTATGGGTGACTTTGATAAGGCGGCTGCTTTTATGTATGAGCGCTTTGAAGATGTGATTGAGGATATAGATGCTGAGATTAAAGAACAAGAAAAGTTCCTTAGGCGGGACGCTGTGTCAAGCCGACAAATGGTTTTAGGTTTTTCTGTTCTGTACGGTTTTGGTTTAATTGCGCTTTTTTTTGGTATGAGAACGTTAGTGTTAAAACCATTGGACAAGAGCGTACTGATGTTTGAAGATTTGGCCCGCGGCGATGGCGATTTAACCAAGCGTCTATCTGAAAAGGCCATTGGGGAATTAGGCAAACTGGCTACATACACCAATATCTTTGTTGAGAAGGTTCAAAACGATGTCACATTGGTTGGTCAGACAGTAGAACATCTGGCAGCAACATCGACCCAACTCAAGGGTTCCACTGAAACTACTCAGCACGTAATGGCAAAACAGCAGGCTGAGACTGATCAGGTTGCTACAGCGATTGATCAAATGAGTGCCACCATCATTGAAGTTGCACGAAACGCAGTTACTGCAGCCGACTCAGCGCAACAGGCAGACGAACAGGCCCAAAATGGTAGTCGAGTTGTTCAGGAAACAATCGCTGTGATTGGAAATCTTGCGAACGAGATTGAACGCGCTGCAGGCGTGATCAATCAACTGGAAAATCATACCGAAACCATCAGTCAGGTGTCGGGCGTTATCAGCGGTATTGCCGAGCAAACCAACTTGCTGGCACTCAATGCTGCTATCGAAGCCGCACGTGCAGGTGAACAAGGGCGCGGGTTTGCTGTGGTTGCCGATGAAGTGCGTGCTTTGGCAAAACGCACTCAGGTTTCGACTACCGAGATACAGTCAACGATCGAGCAATTACAGTCGAGTTCCAAACAGGCGGTTGACGCCATGCAGAGCAGTCAGCAGCAGGCCAATGTCAGTGTAGAACAAGCACAAAATGCGGGTAGTTCTTTGGAAGAGATCACGGCGGAAGTCGCTAACATCAGTAATATGAATATCCAGATTGCCAGTGCAGCGGAAGAGCAGGGGGCAGTTTCAGAAGAGATCAACAGAAGCGTTGTAAATATTCGTCAGGTATCTGATCAAACTGTTGTAGAGATGAATTCGTTGACGCAGGCAGGTGATAATTTATTTAATGTAGTTTCTGAATTGAATACCTTACTTGCCAGATTTAAATACTAACCAGATTTAAATACAAATTAGCTAAATTAATAGCCCAGAAATTAACTTTAATTTCTGGGTTTTTTTATGCCTTGAAACATTAGAAGTAACTAATATATAATTATTGAAATCTGGTATATGGATTAGTGATAAATTGGACGTGTCATTACCGAGGGATAAAAAGGTGAGTTCTAAACTTACATCATGGCTAATTGGAATAGCCTGCCTGAGCGCAAACCAAATCATTGTGGCAGCCGATCTGGCTGTTGTCGCGGCGCAGCAAGTACCGTCGAAACAGGAGCGGGTATTTGATGCTGTTATTGAAGCCGTTCACCAATCAACCGTTTCATCCCAATTGGTCGGCCGTGTTGTTGAGATTAATTACGACGTCGACGATTTTGTCCCCAAAGATAGCGTCATTCTGCGTTTTCGCGACAGTGAACAGCGCGCACGTTATGGCCAGGCCAAGGCAGGTCAGCAAGAGGCCAGGGCGCGCTTGAAAGAAGCTGAAGACGAGTTTAAGCGGATTAAAGACATCTACAACAAAAAGCTGGTGAGCAAGGCAGAACTGGATAAAGCAGATACGGCATTGAAAGCAGCCAAGGCTCGTGTGGAAGCAGCTAATGCCAAATTGGCCGAAGCAAAAGAGCAGCTAGATAATACCGTGATCAAGGCGCCATTCCCGGGTATTGTCACCGAGCGTCATGTCGAGGTAGGCGAGACCGTCGGCGTCGGGCAGGCATTGATGACGGGTTTTTCATATGAACATCTGCGTGCCACGACACAAATCCCCCAGGCCTTCGTCACCGCGGTACGGGCGCACGGCAAGGCGCGTGTAATTATTAATGATGCTTCCAGTGTCGATGCTGAGTCATTACGCGTCTTTCCTATCGCCGATGATCGTAGTCATTCATTTAATGTCCGTGTCGCACTGCCGCAGAATGATTACGGTGTTTATCCCGGTATGTTTGTCAAAGTTGCTTTTGTCACGGGTGAAGTAGATCGTTTATTAATAAATGCGGATGCCGTAGTTAGTCGCAGCGAGCTGACCGGCGTGTATGTAGTCGCCGAGGATGGTCGTGTCAGCTTGCGCCAGATTCGCATAGGCCGCCGCACCGACAATCAAGTGGAAGTATTGGCCGGGTTGGAAGCCGGTGAGCAGGTGGCTATCGATCCGATCGCCGCGGTTATTCAATTAAAACAACAACGGTAACGCGCCATGAGCAAGGATAAGCTTGGCATCTCGGGCAGCATCGCCCAAAAATTTCTGCGTAGTGAGATAACGCCACTGCTGGCGCTGGTGGGTATTTTGATGGGTGTGTTTGCTGTGCTGGTGACACCGCGTGAAGAAGAGCCGCAGATCGATGTTACCTTCGCCAATGTCTTTGTGCCTTTTCCTGGTGCGACAGCGTTGGAAGTGGAAAATCTGGTCAGCACACCGGCTGAGCAGATTCTATCCGAGATCAAGGGTGTGGAGCATGTCTATTCAATATCACGCCCGGGCATGTCTGTACTGACGGTTCAGTTTGAAGTGGGTGAAGACCGTACTCAAAGCATCGTCAATCTCTATAACCAGGTGTACTCAAACGAAGACTGGTTGCCACCACAGCTTGGTGTGGGTCGTGCCATTGTCAAACCCAAAGGTATTGATGATGTACCAATCGTCGGTCTGACCTTATGGACCGACGATTCAAACCGTGCGGGATATGAGCTGCAGCAAATTGCGCATACCATTGAATCGGAATTGAAGCGCGTCCCTGGTACACGTGACATCTACACCATCGGTGGACCAGAACAAGTAGTGCATATTCTGCTCGATCCACAACGCATGGCGGGTTACGACATCGCTTTTGATGATCTGCGTGCAGCACTGACCGCAGCCAATGCCACGCGTAATGCCGGCGTGTTGGTCACCGATAATCGTGAGATTGAAATTCAGGCTGGCAGTTTTCTGACCACTGCTGAACAGGTGGCGGAGCTTGTCGTGGGGTTACATGATGGGGTGCCGGTGTATCTGAGTGATGTGGCTGAGGTGCGCTTAGGCCCGGATCAGGCCGAGCAGTTTGTCTGGTTTGGCACCGGCCCTGCGGCAGCACATAAACAGATCTCAGTAGCAGGTGAATATCCCGCCGTGACTATTGCTGTGGCGAAACAGCCTGGCACCAATGCCGCAACTATCGCTGATCAAGTCATTGAACGTGTCGAACAGATCAAGGGTGTGTTTATTCCGGAAGGGGTGGAGGTTACGGTAACACGTAACTACGGTGCCACTGCCACCGACAAGGCTATGACTCTGATCAAGAAACTGATCTTTGCTACCTCGGCGGTGGTGTTGTTGGTGTTCTTTGCCCTGGGTAGACGCGAAGCCTTTATTGTCGGGGCGGCAGTAGTGATTACCTTGATGATCACTTTGTTCGCATCGTGGGCCTGGGGTTTTACTCTCAATCGCGTGTCCTTGTTTGCCTTGATCTTCTCGATTGGAATTCTGGTTGATGATGCCATTGTGGTAGTGGAAAACATTCATCGCCATAAACAGATGGGCAACACGAATCTGCTTGAAGCTATCCCGCGGGCTGTGGACGAGGTGGGTGGCCCGACTATCCTGGCGACTTTTACCGTTATTGCTGCCTTGTTGCCGATGGCATTTGTCAGCGGCTTGATGGGGCCATACATGAGCCCGATCCCAATCAATGCCAGTATGGGCATGTTCATCTCGTTGGCGGTAGCATTTATCGTCACGCCCTGGTTGACCTACAAAGTATTCAGCAAACAAAAAGCACAAACTGAACATGTAGAGTCAGAGGTAGACGATCGCCTTTATGGATTGTTTAAACGAGGTGTGGGGCCTTTCCTTGGCGGTGATAAAGGTCGAGGCCGTCGTTGGGGGTTGCTTGGCGTAGTGATGTTGTTAATCATGTTTGCCGTCAGTCTGGCCTTTTTTAAACTGGTCATCCTCAAGATGTTGCCTTTCGATAACAAGTCGGAATTTCAAGTGATTGTCGATATGCCCGAAGGCGGCAGTATGGAGCAAACCAATCGCGTGTTGCAGGAACTGGCGCAATACATTGCCAAGGTGCCTGAAGTGACTGATTACCAAATCTACGCGGGTACTGCAGCACCAATTAATTTTAATGGCCTGGTGCGGCAGTATTATTTGCGCAGCGGCGCCAATGTGGGTGATATCCAGGTCAACCTGGTGGATAGAACTGAGCGTGATCGCAAGAGTCATGAAATTGCATTGTCAATGCGCGAGCCATTGCAGAACATTGGTCAGCGCTTTAATGCCAACGTCAAGATTGTTGAAGTGCCGCCAGGTCCGCCTGTGCAGGCACCGCTGGTTGCGGAAATCTATGGTCTGGATTATCAGGGGCAGATCAATGTGGCCAAACATGTGCGTGCAATTTTTCAGCAGACGAATGAAGTGGTTGATGTCGACGACAGTGTTGAGCACCGCGCACCACGCCTGATTGTTGAGGTGGATCGGCAAAAGGCAGCCTTGTTAGGTGTGGCGCAACAGAGTGTGGTGGCGACATTGACCGCAGCGGTTGGTGGCGAAGACGTAGGCTTTCTCCATGGCACCACCGACAAATATCCTATGCCATTACGCGTTGAATTGCCGGTGGCAGATAAGGCGGATGCGCAGGCGTTGCTGGATCTGGAAGTGCGCAGTCAAACCGGCGCACTTGTGCGTCTATCCGAGATAGTTCATCTGGTTGAGAGTGAGCGCGAATACACTATCTATCATAAAGACCTGTTGCCCGTTGTGTTCGTGACCGGTGATGTAGCGGGTGAGACTGACAGTCCCTTATATGGCATGTTTGATATCATGGCTACACTTGCTGATACGCCTGTGCATGACAATAACGTGCTGGATCAAACCCTGTTAAGTCAGCCAGAGAATCCTTATCGCTACAGTCTTAAATGGGATGGTGAATGGCAGATAACCTATGAAACTTTTCGTGACATGGGCATTGCCTATGGCGTAGGTATGATCCTGATTTATCTGTTAGTGGTGGCGCAGTTCCGTTCTTATCTGGTGCCACTGATCATCATGGCGCCTATTCCATTGACCATCATCGGCGTTATGCCAGGACATGCCTTGTTAGGTGCTAATTTCACAGCGACGTCTATGATCGGCATGATTGCGCTGGCGGGCATTATTGTTCGTAACTCGATTCTGTTGGTGGACTTTATCAATCAATCTGTCGCAGCAGGGGTGCCACTCGAAGAGGCCGTGATTCGTTCCGGTGCCGTGCGAGCCAAACCAATTGTGTTAACGGGTCTGGCGGCAATGATCGGTGCCTTCTTCATTCTCGATGATCCAATCTTTAATGGTCTGGCCATCTCATTGATTTTCGGTATCTTAGTTTCAACTTTGTTGACCTTAGTCATCATTCCTGTGATGTTTTACGCCTTTATGCGTAAGCGGCAGTGATAGCAATGCCAGCATGATATAGATAACAGTGCTGTCTATAGCATTAAATATTCTTGATAAAATTGATCAAGATTATGAACTGGGCCAGCAATGAGATGCCTAACTAATGCAAGCCAAAGAGAAACACCTATATAAGGAGGTGTGTAATGGAAATCACTTCATTCTGGGTAATATTGGCGATGTGTTTAGTACCTGTTGTCGTTGGGATTATTGCTGTCGCATCCGATGAATATGATGCACAACACGGTGGGTGGCATAAGAAGCACGTCTAATTAATCGAAATAACCTTAATCAGGTGGATGGTCCTAGGTGCGAAGGCACTTGGGGCTTTCTTGTATTCTAGGGTAGTGTTTAAGCTTCACAAGTTTCATCTTACATAAGTGATAATCGAAATAAAATGGCTTGTTGAGCCTGTGATTACAAACAGATGCCAAATACCGTGAGCGTGGCGCAGTTTTTTCATATCATCTAAAACGTAAAACACGACGCCAATTGTGTAGGCGATGCCGCCAACGGTGAGCCATACCATCCCGGCAGTAGGTATAGATTCGCGTAAATTGTTATAAACAAGTACACATGCCCAGCCCATGAATAGGTAGATAAATATTTGTAAAATTTCAATCCGGCGCGGATTCAACACATCAACCAATAATCCAAGAATTGCGAGGCTCCAAATAAAGCCAAGCATTATCAGGCCATTGCTGTCACCTAATGAAACCACCATATAAGGCGTATAAGTGCCAGCGATGAGTAGATAAATCGAAATATGATCGAATCGCTGAAATATCTTCTTTAACTTGGGTAGATAAAAACTATGGTACAAGGTGGACATGCTATAAAGCATTACTAAGGTAATTCCAAAAATCGTAAAGCTTATTATCATGGCAGCATTTTTGTGTTCAATGCTTACTGCCAACAATGCCCCAAATCCTATTAGCGCAAAAACTGCGCCGACAAGATGGGAAATGCTGTTGAATTTTTCACCGTAATACATTGTGCATCTGTCGAAATATCATCTTGAGACCGCGCATAACTAGTTTAGAAAAGTTTTCGCATAATAAAGTTGCATAATCTTTTCAGGTAGATTTAGTCAGGTGTATCCGCTGAATAAATGCAATTAAAAAATGGTATATAAGACATCTAAAGCTCATCTCACGAGAAACTTTGTGTAAAAATCCTGTATTGACGTAATTTGGCCGATGTCGAAAAGCTTTACAACCCATAAGCTCAAATGATTTATGCATTATCAAATTACCTGCCATATGCCTCGTAACTGTATGAAATATAATAATAGTTAATGCTGTGAAGTGATTTGGCCTGTGAATTGCGTCAGTCCCATAAATAAGTCCGTGTATGTCAATTGATTCTGCATCCCTCGAGTCGTACTCGATTTTAATGTGTGATCTATTTAGAGTAATGCCGGCATGGCACAAAAAATCTTTAGAATAATTTCGGAGCAGTAGTTTCAATGAATAATCTCTTCAAGAATCTTATTCAGCACTCCATTGCTGGAGTGATGATGTTGTCTTTGTTTGGTTGTGGCGGTGGCGGCAGTGAGACTGCTGCGGAGGTAGCATCAATTCAGTCAACGCCACCGACTTCATCAATCGTAGCTAAAAGTGGGGCGGTTGGTATTCTGTTAACAGACAAACCCGCAGACCCATCTCAGTTTACGTCGATTAATGCCACAATTGCCCGGGTTGAATTGATTAGTGCGGATAGCGACGAAAAAGTCACCATTTATTCTGGTGATCCGAAAACAGTGGATTTGCTGCGGCTCAAAAACGAGTCAATGCCTTTTTCTTTCCGCGATGATGTGCCCGCTGGCACTTATTGCAAGATTCGCCTGATCCTGGATGATCTGGAATTGGTGCTTACTGATAAAACACCTAAAGATTCATCCGACAACGATACTTATCACCCCAAGTTGCCAGGCAATGGAAAACTGGACCTGCTTGCCCGCGATTGCTTTACTGTTGAACCGGGTAAAGTGGTTACGCTTCAGATCGACATGGATGCCGGTAATTCCATTCACGTGGTTGAGAACAAGAAGGGTTTTAATTTCAGGCCGGTAATTTATGTAGATGTGCTTGACCAGGACTTTGAAGGCAAGCTAGTACGCCTCGATGGTGAGATTAGCGAGGTCGATTCGGTTAACAATCACTTATTACTGTGTGGTGCTCTGCCAGTTTACGGTTCTCAAGAGAAGAAGTGTGCCAGGGTTTTTCTCGGGGAAGACTCCGCCTTTTTTGATAACCAAAAACATGCAGGGGAGCCTCGTCCCGTATCCGAGTTGTTGATTGATGAACGGGTCGGTATGGCTGTTAGCGTCGTTGGTTGGATTCGCCCACTTACCTTTCCAAAAGATGACGTTGAAATAACGGAGCGGCATACAAAGAAGGATAAGTGTCTTAGTCATAAACGGCATAAGGATGATGATGAATCAGATGGCTGTGATGATCAGTCTGAGGATGATTCATCTGATGACGAGCAAGGTGATGATAACGATAGCCCGATAGATAACCAGCGTCCGCTAATGGCATTGAATGCCCTGGTTGTTGAACTGGGTGATTTTCTGCAACTGGAAGGTCTGGTTGCGACCGATGCGGATAAGCAAGGCTTTGATATGGAAGTGACATCGGGTCCCATTATTATCAAAGACACGCTTGCTGTAGTACTGCAGACTGCTGACCCAGGCGTAAATGGTACCCGTATCGTTTCCAAGTCGGGCAGATTGCTTGACCATACGTTATTAACTGAGTTACGTCCTATTTCAGTTGATGGCGTGCTTGAGCTATCAGGTGGCAGTGATGATCAGTTAAAAGCCGCATTGATTATCGTTGATACGGGTATGGAAGGTAAGGAACAAGTGACAGGCAGTGTGCTTACCGTTGGAATTGATAGTTTTACCTTGTCCCCAGCGGGGATGGCCTGTGGTTTCAGTGGCGACTTGGTTGTTAGTGTTAATGATGAAACTGAGTATCTTACCGTGACCATTACCGAAGATAATAGTGAGATCATGCCTGGCGGCGTAGTTGAAGCAGGTCAGGAGATAGGGCTCAGCGGTGTCTGCGAGAATGATGGATATCCTGCAGATAATGTTGTGATAGTGGATGACCAGCGCATCTAATAGACACTTTCAAAGATACATACGACCTCTTAGAGACTCGAGATAGATAAGGTAGTTTGATAACGGCACATCATACGATGTGCCGTTTACTCAAATGCTTTTTTCTGCACTGTTGCCAGCGGTAAATACCACTGAGGGCCAAAAAAATCATTAATAATGCGGCAATATCCATGAGATAGATGCCCCAACTGCCAAACAGGCGGCCACTATGCAGGTCGAGCAAGACGCGCTCGTAATTTAGGTCGTGGCCTCGGTAAGCCGTAATGATTATATTTTCGAATGCATTATCCATCGCTACAGGTTTTGACCAGTTGATGGTGTGTGTGTCTGATATGCTTTGCCAGTTGATAAGGTCTTGGTCAGCAATAAAGTGTTCATCTCTTATTAGCAAGGCGATGTTATTGTTATTGTCCAGGCCAATGGAGACAATGTCAGTATTATTACTTGGTAACTCTGTTATACGTTCAATCAACTCACCTTCAAGTGTCAGTAGCATGAGTTGATGTTGGAAAGTGAGCAAAATAAACATGTTATTGGAAATCGCACCCACTAGTTTTTGCTCATGATGTAACAGCGGTTTGCCACTGATATAAACCTGTTCCCCTAGCTGTGAAATGATGTGATGATCGGTCTTGAAGTGGAGAGGTCTATCGGGAAGTTCTATCCCATACCAAGCCAGCATTGGTTTGAAGTCGACCTGTTGTTGGTCCAATTCGAAGGTCTCTGTATGATTCAAGAAGACACCGCTTAGCGCCAGAATCAGAATAAACAGTCCAGCCAGTACACCAGCACGGCGATGCAATACACCAATATTACTCTGGCGCAGCTTAACCATTGGCGTATTTTTCATGGTGTAGTTAATACCTGTTGATGCAAAAATAGGGCAAGTCGAGCCACTTTTTTAGTTGCACGTACTGAGAGCGTGGCACCACTAATCCCATCAATATGGCCGTTAAGATTCAATTTCTGATCCAGCGACAGTGCGTGAAACTGTTTCGTAAAAAAGGGATAACGAATTTCTCCGCCACGGCTTTCGCGGAAAATAAGCACACGTAACTGTTCTATTTGGTTATTTCTGACAACCACACCCAACGTGATGGGTTTTTCTTTGCCTACCGCTTCTAGCACCCAGGCGGTTGCATCTTGATGTTGCCAATATCTTAGTCGTAATGATGGATATTTGTGTCCAAGTATCTTTTTAATGGATGACTGCACCTCCTTCGAAAGCCACAGCAGCTTGGGTGTGTTTAGCTGGGGGCCAAAGACATCATCAATAAACTCAGATGGTTGCTGATAAACGCCACGCGCTGACGCCGATGTGGCACAGAGTGCCAACACCAGCATCAACAACGTTGCGTACCTACCTGGGAGAAATATCAGCATTAAAACTGGTAACCAAGACCAACGTTAAAACCAAATTTATCGGTGGTGGTTTTTTCATAACTTTCCACATCGAACTTCAGTACAACGTCTTCATGTGGCCACCAGTTCAGACCGACATTTGTTTGTTTCTCTTCAGAGTCTGTGGCATCGCCGGCACTATTATCCCAGGCGTTATAGCGTGCAAAGATTCCAACTTTCTGAATGAATTTCCAGGACCCTTCAACGTAATAACCATCCTGTTTATCTTTGCCGGCAGCTTTAGGTGCAGCACCATCAATGTCCCAGCGAGCGTAGAGTGCCTTGACGCCAAACGGGCCACTATTCCAGATAGCATGGGTTTCGATCAAAGTGGCACTGTTGGTGTCGACATTGGTGCCCTGAGCCAGGTCAGACTGGTACTGCGCAGTGACTGCCAGCTCGGTACCGGCGAGACCGGTGTACTTGACCCGTCCCGTAGTAGCCCAGTCATTGGCTTTGGCCTTACCAACCTTCTGGCGGCCGCTGCGAATACTGCCATCTGTGGTAAACAGGCCTGAATGGACGGCAAAGTCATAACCCCATCCGGGTGCAATCTCGCCACCCATGGCGCCACCAGCTTCCCACCAGGTGCTTGGAATGATGTTTTTCTCAACTGGATTGCGTTCTACGCCATAAAAAGTGGGGGGTTCGTGTGTTTCGTTAATGATACCCACCGGTACCAGAAACAGACCCGCTTTAGCGGCATGGTTTTCAGCCACATCAAATTCGACAAAGGCTTGTTCCAATTCAACTTCGCCCACTTGGCCATCTCCCGCTATGGAGTGCTCCAGTTCAATTTCTGAAAAGAAACGTATCTCGTCAGAGAACTCATGGCCAAAAAACAGCACGAAGCGGTGAAAATCTATCTCTTTCTTTTTACCAGTCACAACGCCGTTGGATTCTGTGGTGATGTTGTTGTAGTGCAGTTCACCATAGCCGCCAATAGTGGTTTTGTTTTTATTTGATCCTGTTTCCATTATCTGTTCAACAGCGCTGGTGGTTTGATCAAGTTGGTTTTGCAAGGATTCAACCTGTTGTTTCAACTCATCTATTTCACTACTGGCCAGGGCAGGGCTGCTCATGAGAATGCCCGCTGCCGCATAAATAAGATGTTGTTTTTGTATTGTCATTACTACTACCCTTTGTAAATGCGAATAAGAATCATTAACAGTTCGGACGCATTTTATGGGCATATGGCAGAAAATGCAAATGATAATCATTACGCATTTATATTATTGCGTGGCGCTAATAAGAAGAGGAGTTAAGTGAATGATATCTAATTGAAAATTAATTCTATGTGTCGGATCTAAGAAAAGATATGGGGTTAAAAGTGAAATTATCTTTAACGAAGTTGAAAATTAGGCACAACAGCAGTTTTATTCGTATTTAACAATGACCGACACTGATCGAAATTTGGATTACTAAATTTATTGCGCAGGGTAATAGAGGAACAATTTTGCGTAATTAATACTTGACTATCACGCTCAGGAACTATACTTGATATATGAAGTACCTTGTTGTGTTGCTAACAGTATTTGTCATGTAGGAGCACATTTAGCTAAAGGAGGACTTAGTCATGAACAGTAAGCTATATGACTCAATTGAGTGGTCTGAAGTCGTTTTTCTTTCATTTGTTTACGCTTTATATATTCTCGTCGTTACAGCGCCATTGGGTTTTATCATTAGTGGTCTCAAAGTTTATCGCTTTAAGAAAACTGTAGAAAAAAGCAGCGAAATGCCAAGTCAGGAAATGGTGCTGATCGCTACGCATCATGAATGGCTGGTTCGTACTTTTATTGGAATGCTGTTTTTATCAATGGCCGCATTGGGAACCATCTATTACATGATTGGATTTCTCATCGCAGGAGCGGCGCTGGTATGGTGGTTTTACCGCCTGATTCGTGGAGCGTCCGCGTTGGTTGCACATCGCGAAATGCCAGCAACTATCTGTACCAAAGCGCAATGCTATGGTGAAGCAGCAGCTGTCTAAATGTGAAGTTGGTAATAGGTTGAGGTTGCAAAACCTCAACCTAGGGTCTGGCTAGGATGAATCTGTTAGATCTGCTCGACAGAATAACGTACAGACAACGTATGTTGTTCGCCCGGCTGTAAAGTAACTACATTCTCATCTGCATTGGCACTTTCAACACACACCATCTTTAGATAACCGTTGTCACCTAAATCTCCCATCTTGTTAGCTTTTTCAATCCATGGATTCCATACCACGGTTGAATTACTGCCAGATTTAGCGATTCTAATTTGGCGCGACATGGCCGGGTCACGAATAATGCAATCTGTACTTGTATTCACATAGACACGATCCACTTCGGAGCTAAACGTTACAGGGCCTGATTGTTGTTTCTGTGTAAAGTCATCAACCTTGTCCAGGTAGTGACATCCATCCAGGCCATCGACGCTGATTTCACGCACGTCACTCACGTTGAAATAGGTGTGAAGTGCTTCACCGAGAGTGATAGCGCCCGGACCGGTATTTTGGCTGACCAGTTCTATTTCAAGTGTATCGCCCACAGTGACCACGTATTGCACCGTTGTGGGATGCGGCCATTGTTGCGCTGGAAAATTTGCAGTGGCTAGTTTTAGTACAAGCTGTGTTGCGCCGTCATCCCGCTGAGTAGTGCTGACCACATCCCATGGTGTAGTGCGGGCAAAGCCATGGGCAGGAAAATCGGTTTGGCTTTCATGCGGGCCAAACCACGGCCAGCAGATGGGGACGCCGCCACGAATCGATTTGCCGGGTGCTAATTTAGCAGCAGGGGAGAGCCATATCACAGCTTCAGCATTGTGAGGCGTCCAGGTCATTACGTGTCCACCCTGTAGTGCAATCGACGCGCTTGCGAAGTCATTGTCAATTTTGACTAGAGTCAGGCCGCCTGGGTCGGTTTCGAATAACAAATGGTTGGCGATGCCAAATTGCGAATTCAGAGTTTTAAGATCGGTCATAACCATATCCTTGTTTGTTTTTATAAACAACTGGGTGTAGTTACCCTTGTACCACTACTGAATGAATATTGCACCAGATCTTATTTTAAAAGCAACAATTTGATATCAATCCTTGGTTCGTTACCACACCGGTCGGCGATGATAACTTGATTGAATATTGGGTAGTTTGAGTTGCTGATTATTTAAGTAGAGGGGCTAAAGACTACTGGCATTGCCAATAATATGATCAGTTAACATCTTGAGGTAGTCATGCTCAGGGATTGCGCGGGAGAAGTAGAAGCCCTGATAAGCGTTGCAATTAAGATGTGCCAATAAATTAAGTTGATCGATATCCTCAACACCCTCGGCAATAATCTCCAATCCCAAAGTCTTTGCCATGCTAATAATGGTGCGCACGATGGCATTATCGTTTGGATCTGTGATGCAATCTATGATGAAACTCCGGTCAATTTTGAGTGTGTCGATGGGTAGTTTCTTTATATAGGATAGAGAGGAATATCCGGTACCAAAATCGTCAATCGAAAATTGTAGGCCATATTTTTTCAAGGCCTTCATTTTATTTATGGTGTCATCAATGTCCTGAATGACGATGTTTTCAGTAATTTCGAAAGCCAATTGTTCTCCATCAATGCCGCTCTTTTCCAAAATATTCTCCACCGTGGAAATGAAGTTACGATCCTGAAATTGACTTGAGCTGATATTGACGGAGGTAACCAGTTTTGTTGGGAAATCTAATTGCAGGCTGTTTTGCTTATTGATTGAATCACACGCCGTTTGTATGGCCCATTCGCCAACGCTATGAATCAGGTTACCTTTCTCCATAACTGAAATAAATGTACCGGGAAACACAAGCCCATTTTTCGGGTGATTCCAGCGCATTAGCAGTTCACTGCCTATAATGTTGCCATTACTGAGATCAACCTGAGGTTGGTGATAGAGAACGAATTCATTATTTTCGAAGCCGGAGCGTACTTCATGCTCAAGGCTGAGGCGTTCAACGGCGATAGATTGCATTTCCTGCTTAAAGAACCTAATGGTGTCTCGACCAGTGCCTTTTGCATCATACATGGCTAGGTCAGCATGTCGAAGAAAGTCTTCGGCGGTATTGTTTTCATCCGGAAATAAAGCAATTCCAATACTGCTGGATATTTTTAAAGTGTGTTCAACAATGGCATATTCTTCTGATATTTTCTTATGAATCTTTTGTGATATTTTATGTGCCGTAATTGATGCTAATTGCCGATCTTGATTCAATTGCGAAAGAAGAATTACAAATTCATCACCACCGAAGCGGGACACGGTGTCTTCTTCACGTAGCGATTCCTTCATGCGTCTCGATACTTCGATTAATAACTTATCACCTATATTGTGCCCAAGCGTGTCGTTGATTTCCTTGAAGTGGTCGAGATCGATGAAGAGTATAGCCCCATGACTGTTCCTTCGTTTCATGGAGGAAATTAGCCGGTCCAGTCTGTCAATTAATAAGGAGCGATTGGGGAGTTGTGTGAGGGCGTCATGATAGGCAAGATGTTTGATCTTGGCCTCATACTCTTTTTGTTGCCTGATGTCTTGGAAATGGGCGACATAATAGGTAGTTACCTTGTTTTTGTTAGCAACCGCGCTGAGTGTTAATTTGACTGGAAACGGTATGCCTTGTCTGTCGGTAATCGTTGCTTCGCCCTGCCATTTTCCATGCTGTTCAGCTTCTTCCCATATCAAGTTACAATTTATATGTGGTTCGCATCCGTTAATCAGGTTGAAGGGTGAATTTCCAATCACTTGATCATCACTGAACCCTGTAAGCTCGCTGAATGCATTGTTAACACGAAGAACCTTTTTGTTAGGGTCTGTAATGAACATCCCTTCATGGGTGTCAAAAGCTGTGGCGGTAAGCTGTGTTTCTTCCAGCAATTTTTGCCGCTCATTATCTGTATCTAGGCGTTCTATTTCAGCCGTTATCCTGGCACCAAACACCTGTATTAGAGATTGGTACATGTCGCGATCTTCTATTGGCGTAGATGTCATTACTGCCAATAGGCCTCTTATATTCAGGTGGTAGTCAATTAATGCCGTGCCGGCATATGCTTCGATACCAAGCTCGGTGAGCAATTGGTCATCAGGAAACTCTTGTTGTACCGCGTCAGGAAATATGCAATACGTTTGATCGGTTAATACTTGCTTAGCTGGGGAGTTGATCAGATCAATCTTTAGATTCGAGATTGATGAATTTTTTGAATACATCGACTTTGTAATAATTTTATCTGGATTATCTTGATCAATCATAGCAATCAGGCAAATATCAGCTTCCAGGTATTTTCCTAAAATGGAAACGGCGTGAGTAAAAAATTCTTCTGACGCATGTTTTTTAGTCCCTTGAATTAGCTGTCTTAATGCGGTTTCTACACGGTTTTTTACATTAGTTTGCCGTGCTATTGATGATGACATTTCATTAAATGCCACACCAAGTTCTTTGAGCTCAGCGGGCCCGCTTTCTAGTGTAGATTGGCTGCCAAACTTTCCGGATCTTAATCTACGGGTTGCTGTAACCAGCTCTTTAATCGGACTGATAAACAGGTGTTGAGTCCAACTAAATGCAAATAATATGGCTAGAATTGAAATGATTGCGGTTAAGCTTAAACTTTCAAGGAGCTGCTGATAACTTGGAGCCAGGGCAGTATCTTTGGGCACAGACAAAGTAATGAAGGCAAGCGTCTTGTCCGAGCCTAATGGACCTATGGCATTGATAATTTCAGCACCATAGAAATTAGTTGTTTCTTTAACGCTGAGATACGGGTTTTTTAGTGCTTCATTAATGATAAGCCTATTGTTATAGGGCTGCCCAACTATGTTGTTAGCGTAACCAGGATGCGCAAGTAATATTTTTCCATTATGGTCAAATACAGTTAATCTGGCATTGTCGTATAAAGGCAAACGCCCTAACATTTTCTCAAGCCAACCCATGGATAAGCTTGCATTGAGAAATGCTTTTACATCTCCAGCCTTATCTGCCACGGCGTGACTAATAACCAAGATCGGCTTATCTAATGATGGACTGATGATGTACTTACTTGTCACCAAACTCTTTGTTGTGAGTGAAGATTTGAAAAGCTCGCTGTTCTTAAATTCAACTAACTCGCCATCATCGGCAGTACTACAAAAGCGAGTGCCATCCGGCTTATACGCAGACAGACTGTTATAACGGGTGTATTTATTTAGTGCTTCTGTCAATGTAGTTTTGCATTCAGTTTCACTAAATGATCGAATAGAAGGATGCTGTCCCAGTGCTATTAGCAGATCATGAGTGCTATCTAGAATGTTTTCTTGAGAACGGTTGATATCACGCAAAACATCCATGGTCTGATTGCGGATAACTTTTATGGCATCGCTACGGTCTTCATAATTGTGATACAGCATTAAACCAAGAACAGGGAGTATGGTAATCAGAATCAGAAGCAGGGCATAATATCGCGTGCTTAAAAATTTGTTATTAAAATTCAATATGATAGAACCCACAGCTCGTTTAAAATATGTAATCCCCTAAATATCTTATCGATCAAAAAGCGATCAAATTAACACTGATAAAATAATGGAAAACGATTTATCGAGTATTGAGCCAGGATTATTAATGATTTTGATTGGCAAATTGTATGATTTACCGAATTAAGTGGCTAAACAGCAAGAGGGTGGCTAAAACGAGGCAGAGTCTCAAAAAATCCTTTGTTTATACAGGCCTCATTATGAGGCCTGTTTGGTTTTTGCTGGATTCATTTTGAGCGTGGTTTTCAGAAAGTGACCAGTATGTGAAGCGGAGTGATAGGCCACATTCTCAGGCGTGTCACAAATTAGGATTTCACCACCTTTGTCACCGCCTTCGGGTCCGATGTCGATAACCCAGTCGGCAGTTTTAATCACATCAAGATTGTGTTCGATGATGACAATGGTATTGCCGTGATCCCTCAAACGATTCAATACCCCAAGCAGTTGCTCAATGTCATGGAAGTGCAAGCCGGTTGTTGGCTCATCCAAGATATAGAGTGTTTTTCCCGTGTCGCGTTTAGAGAGTTCACGCGAGAGCTTAACCCGTTGTGCTTCACCACCGGAAAGCGTTGTGGCGTTTTGACCCAGGGTGATATAACTCAGCCCCACATCCATCAGTGTTTGGAGTTTGCGTTTAATGACGGGTACGGCACTGAAAAATTCCAGCGCATCTTCGACTGTCATCGCTAACACTTCATAAATGTTTTTACCTTTGTATTTCACATCCAGCGTTTCACGGTTATAGCGTTTGCCTTTACACACGTCGCAGGGCACATAGATGTCAGGTAGAAAGTGCATTTCAACCTTGATTACGCCATCGCCCTGGCAGGCCTCGCAGCGGCCGCCTTTTACGTTAAAGCTAAACCGGCCTGGCGTGTAACCACGGGAACGTGCCTCCTGGGTGCCGGAGAACAGGTCACGGATGGGTGTGAAAAGTCCAGTATAGGTTGCCGGATTTGAGCGCGGTGTTCTACCGATGGGGCTTTGGTCGATGTCGATTACCTTGTCGAACTGTTCCAGGCCAACGATCTCTGCACAGGGTGCTGGATCTTCACCGGCACCATTAATCATCAGCGCGGCATTGCGATACAAAGTATCGTTGATCAGGGTCGATTTGCCGGAACCGGACACGCCTGTTACGCAGGTCATCAGTCCCAAAGGAATATCAACATTGATGCCTTTCAGATTGTTGCCTGAGGCGCCACGGATGCTGAGTTGTTTTTCCGGATCATTGGCCGTGCGTTGGACCGGTATGGCTATTTCTTTTTTGCCTGATAAATATTGCCCGGTAAGTGAGTTGTTGTTACTCAACACGTCTTGCGGTGTGCCCATGGCAACAATCTCACCACCATGCACACCGGCACCGGGGCCGATATCGACGACGTAATCGGCACTGCGGATAGCTTCTTCATCATGTTCTACCACGATCACCGTATTGCCCAGATCGCGCAGGAAGGTGAGGGTGCTGAGCAGGCGTTCGTTGTCACGTTGATGCAGACCGATAGAGGGTTCATCCAATACATACATCACGCCCACAAGGCCGGCACCGATTTGGCTGGCCAGACGAATGCGTTGGGCTTCACCACCCGACAGGGTGTCGGCGCTGCGTTCCAGACTCAGGTAATCGAGACCAACGTTGACTAGAAATTTCAGCCGTTCCTGTACCTCTTTCACGATTTTGGTAGCGATCTGACCACGTTTACCCGGTAGACTCAGGTCGCTAAAAAAGTCATAAGCCCGGCCAACAGCCATGCTGGTGATATCCGGCAGAACATGACCAGCGATAAACACGTGACGTGCCTCAGTGCGCAGGCGTGCGCCACCGCAGTCAGGGCAGTGTTGATGACTGAGGTATTTGGATAATTCATCGCGCACCACATTTGATTCGGTCTCGCGATAACGCCGTTCCATGTTGGGTATGATGCCCTCAAATGAGGCCATTTTGCTCTTGGACCCGCCGCGGTCATTGTAAAAGGTCATCTCGATTTTTTCTTTACCGCTGCCGTAGAGCAGAATCTGACGATGGGCTTCATCCAGTTCATGAAATGGGGCGTCGAGATCAAAGCCGTAATGTTTTGCCAGTGACGTGAGCAGCTGAAAATAGTAGGCATTGCGTCTATCCCAGCCGCGAATAGCACCGCTGGCCAGGCTTGATTCTGGATGATGGACCACGCGGCTTGAATCAAAAAACTGTTTTACGCCCAGGCCATCACAAGTGGGGCAGGCGCCAAAAGGATTGTTAAAGGAAAACAGCCGGGGTTCCAGTTCCGTCAAGCTATAGCCGCAATGCGGACAGGCAAACTTGGCCGAGAATACAATATCTTTTCGTGCCCCGCCGCTACGCACATCCATGTGCTCTCGCGACACTTGTACTTCCTTTACATCGTCCATAAAAGCAATCTTGGCGATACCCTCAGACAGGATGAGTGCAGTCTCAAACGACTCAGCCAAACGTTGTTGCAGATCTTCACGCACCTTGAAGCGATCCACTACCGCCTCGATGGTGTGTTTTTTCTTCGGTTCTAATTCTGGCACCACATCCAGTTCGACGATCTTGCCATCGATGCGGGCGCGGATGTAACCCTGGCTGCGCAAATCGGCCAACACTTGCAGGTGTTCACCTTTGCGGCCTTCAATCACGGGGGCGAGCAGCATAAGTTTGGTGCCTTCTTTCATTTCCAGCACGTGGTCGACCATCTGGCTGACAGTCTGGGCCTCAAGCACTACATCGTGTTCAGGGCAGCGTGGCTCACCCACGCGGGCGAACAGCAGGCGCAGGTAGTCATAAATTTCAGTCACCGTACCGACCGTGGAACGCGGATTGTGCGAGGTCGATTTTTGCTCGATCGAGATCGCAGGTGACAAGCCTTCAATATGATCCACATCCGGCTTTTCCATCATGGAAAGGAACTGCCGCGCATAGCTGGAGAGTGACTCCACGTAACGGCGCTGGCCTTCAGCGTAAATGGTGTCAAAGGCTAATGACGACTTGCCCGACCCGGACAGACCGGTGATGACAATCAGTTTGTCCCTGGGCAGATCAAGGTCAATATTTTTAAGGTTATGGGTGCGTGCACCGCGGATCTGGATAGTATCCATACTGCTTTTCCGTCGCTTAGTGAACCTGTTAATATACGACCTTTTCACTCCACGAAGCAAAGCGATTTAATCCAGATGAAGAATTCCGGGATGACCCCAACCGAACGCCGTGCAGCTTTTTCGTTGGCGGGTATTTTTAGTACAAGAATGTTGGGGTTGTTCATGATCCTGCCCGTGTTTACCCTCTACACAGAACATTTAGAGGGTGCGACACCATTTCTGATTGGCCTGGCGATGGGCATCTATGGCCTAACCCAGGCGATACTGCAAATCCCGTTTGGCATGTTGTCTGATCGTATTGGCCGCAAGCCGGTGATCTACGGCGGCCTAGCCATTTTTGCCCTGGGTAGTGTAGTGGCGGCGATGTCGGATACGGTCACTGGCATTATTATCGGTCGTGCCATGCAGGGGGCAGGGGCGATTGCGGCGGCGGTGATGGCACTGGCAGCAGACTTGACCCGCGAGGAGCATCGTCTCAAGGCCATGGCGATCATGGGGATGAGCATGGGCGTATCATTCTCGATTGCGCTGATCTTGGGGCCAATGGTGAACTCGTGGTTTGGGCTGCACGGCATCTTTTGGATGACTGCAGTACTGGCCCTGGTGGGGATGGCGATCTTGGCCCTGCTGGTACCAACCCCGGTGATAAGCCGCTTTCATCGTGATGCCGAGCCAGTGCCGGCCCAGTTCAAGAACGTATTGGGAGACAGTCAACTGCTGCGGCTTGATTTCGGTATATTTGTCCTGCACCTGATCCTGACCGCCATCTTTGTCGCTGTGCCACTAGCGTTGCGTGATCAGGCCGGTCTGGCCAGTGAATCGCACTGGAAGGTCTATCTGTTTGTACTGGTAATCTCATTTTTTGCCATGGTGCCTTTCATAATCATTGCCGAGAAAAAGCGCAAGATGAAACAGATCTTTGTCGGCGCCATCACACTATTGATGATCGCCGTGTTGTCATTGAGTCAGGTCAGCGATTCACTCACCGGCATCGTCATTGCCCTGCTGGCGTTCTTCCTGGCTTTTAACCTGCTCGAGGCCTCGTTACCTTCGTTGGTGGCCAAGATTGCCCCGGCGGACAAGAAGGGCACGGCGATGGGGGTTTATACCAGTTCCCAATTCATGGGCGCCTTCGTCGGTGGTGTGTCCGGCGGCTGGCTTTATCAGCACATGAGTGGTGATGCCGTGTTTATGTTTTGTGGTCTGCTGGCGTCGATCTGGCTCATCCTGGCAGGCACCATGAAGCCACCGCGCCACCTTGGAAGCTACATGATAAATGTTGGTCAAGTCGATGATATTCAGGCAAAACTACTCGCGAGTGAGATTTCAAAAGTCGCTGGAGTGGTCGAAGTGGTCGTGATTCCGGAAGATGGTGTGGCCTATTTGAAAATCGACAGCAAGATTGTCGATGAGGAAGATTTGGAGCGCTTTTCTGTACCGGATGAAGAGCTGAATCCAGAGTCAGATTCGACACCAGCGGCAGACAAGGCGTTGGTATGATAGTCTCACTCACAACACAGTAATCGTTATATCTAATTAGGAGTATTTCCATGGCAAGAGGTATCAACAAGGTCATCCTTATCGGCAACCTGGGCAAAGACCCGGAAGTGCGCTACATGCCCAGTGGCGGTGCGGTGGCCAACCTGACACTGGCAACATCAGAGAACTGGAAAGACAAACAGACCGGCGAAAATCAGGAGCGTACTGAGTGGCACCGGGTTGTTATGTTTAATCGCCTGGGTGAGATCGCCGGTGAATACCTGAAGAAGGGTTCTAAGGTCTACATCGAAGGCAAGCTGCAAACCCGCAAGTGGCAAGGTCAGGACGGACAGGATCGCTATACGACCGAGATCGTTGCCAACGAAATGCAAATGCTCGATAGCCGCGGCGGAGCCTCTGATTTTGGTGGCGCACCTGCAAAGGCGCCAGCTAAGCAAGCAGAGCCTGCAGCAGCGGGCGGCAGTGGTTTTGATGATTTCGATGATGATATTCCGTTCTAACAAATTCACTGAAGTAAACGCATTTTCGTCACTCCGGCGAAAGCCGGAGTCTAGATAAAACTAGAGATAGTTACTGAGTTCTGGCTTTCGTCAGAATGAGTTAATTAAGAGACTCCTTACGTGTCACCCATATATTTCTCCTAAGCGAGTTGATTGAGGTGGTCTAAATGTGTCGGGGGACACGTCGATACCAAGGAAAGGTACATAACAACAAGGCAGGGCCGCATGAATCTTCACGAATACCAGGCGAAACAACTGTTTGCAGAATATGGCGTGCCAGTCCTGAAAGGAGTGGCGGCAACGAGCGTAGCAGATGCCGCAGCGGCTGCTACCTCGCTCGGCGGTGAGGGCTGGGTGATCAAGGCCCAGGTCCATGCCGGGGGGCGCGGCAAGGGCGGCGGCGTTAAGTTGGTCAAGAGTGTTGATGAGCTCAAGGCAGCCGCTGAAGGTTTTCTGGGTTCGCGTCTTGTGACGCATCAAACTGATTCCAAAGGTCTGCCTATTAACACTGTCTTTATCGAGTCGCTTTGTGATATCGACAAAGAGTTGTATGTCAGTCTGATGGTTGACCGTGCCTCTGAACGGGTTGTGGTGATGGCATCAGCTATGGGCGGCATGGATATCGAAGAGGTGGCGGAGACCCAGCCCGAAGCGCTGATCAAAGTGGCAGTTGATCCTGTTGCTGGTCTGATGCCATACCAGTGCCGTCAAATTAGTTTTGGTATAGGCCTGCCAGGCAGCCTGGCTGGGCAGATAACCAAACTGCTGATGGGCCTCTATAAGATGTTTACCGAAAAGGATGCCAGTCTGGTGGAGATCAATCCACTGGTGGTGACCAAGCAGGGCGATGTGGTCGCGCTGGATGGAAAGATGGGCATCGATGGCAGTGCACTCTACCGCCAGAAATCGCTTGCCGAGATGCAAGACGCCTCACAGGAAGATTCAACAGAATACGAAGCCGAACAACATGGCCTCAACTATGTCACCCTGGATGGTGAGATTGGCTGCATGGTCAACGGTGCCGGTCTGGCCATGGCAACCATGGACCTAATCAAACTCAACGGCGGTGACCCTGCAAACTTTCTCGATGTGGGTGGTGGCACTACGGCTGAAAAAGTTGCCGAGGCCTTCAAGCTGATCCTGGCCGATTCAAAAGTTAAAGCCGTGCTGGTGAATATTTTCGGTGGCATCGTCCGTTGCAATCTTATCGCTGAAGGCATCATCGCCGCAGTGAAAGAGGTGGGTGTGAAGATTCCGGTAGTGGTGCGACTGGAAGGCACTAATGCCCAACAGGGTCTTGAGCTGTTAGACAACAGTGGCCTGGCCATTACCAGTGCCGCCGATCTCACCGATGCGGCGCAGAAGGTTGTGGCAGCATCGAAAGGGGGTAACTAAAATGTCTGTACTGATTAATAAAGACACTAAGGTTATTTGTCAGGGTTTTACCGGCAAACAGGGTACCTTTCACTCTGAACAGGCTATCGCCTATGGCACGCAGATGGTCGGTGGCGTAACACCGGGCAAGGGCGGTCAAACCCATCTTGACCTGCCGGTGTTTGATACCGTTGCGGATGCAGTGAAACAGACCGGTGCCGACGCCACCATGATCTATGTGCCAGCGGCCTTTGCCGCCGATGCAATTCTGGAAGCGGCCGATGCCGGCATTGCCGTGATCGCCTGTATCACCGAAGGTATTCCAGTGCAGGATATGCTTAAGGTGAAATATGCCCTGGCCGGTAGTGATTCGCGCCTGATTGGTCCTAACTGTCCGGGTCTGATTACTCCGGGTGAGTGCAAGATTGGCATCATGCCAGGCATGATTCACAAGCCAGGTAAGATCGGTATTGTCTCCCGCTCTGGCACGTTGACTTATGAGGCTGTTTTTCAAACCACCAATAATGGCCTGGGTCAAAGTACCTGCGTTGGTATTGGTGGTGATCCAATTCAGGGCACAGACTTCATCGATTGTCTCGAACTGTTCCAGGATGACCCGCAGACCGAAGGCATCGTCATGGTGGGTGAGATCGGCGGCACGGCTGAAGAGGCCGCTGCTGACTACATTAAAGAGTGTGTAACCAAACCGGTCGTGGCCTACATCGCCGGTGTAACCGCGCCACCGGGCAAACGCATGGGCCACGCTGGTGCCATCATTGCTGGGGGTAAGGGTACGGCGGATGAGAAGTTTAAGGCACTGGATGCGGCCGGTGCAGCGGTAGTCCGTTCTCCGGCAGAGATTGGCGACAAGATGCTGGAAGTACTGGGGAATTAGCTGTTTAAATGTCTGAATCACTTCGTATCGCCATCGCCCAACAGAATTTTCTGGTGGGCGATGTTGTTTCTAACATCTCTAAAATAATTACTATCGTTAAACAGGCCCGCGATGAGTTGCAGGCTGATCTGGTGTTGTTCCCCGAGCTGACGCTTACCGGTTATCCACCGGAAGATCTGTTGTTACGACCCGGCTTGCAAAAGCGGGTTCTGGAAGGATTGGAAAAACTCAAATCAGTACGTGGTATTGCCATGGTGGTGGGCTATCCGGAAGTTACCGACAAATTCCAATACAACAGCGCCGGTATGATCATTGATGGTGAGATCAGGGTGGTTTATCGCAAGCATCACCTACCCAATTACAGTGTTTTCGATGAGAAGCGCTACTTTCACGCTGGCACTGAAGCCGCGGTATTTGAATTGAAAGGTGTGCGCCTTGCCATGAGCATCTGTGAAGATATGTGGCAACCGGGTGTCATGGCACAATCGGCCGCGGCCGGGGCGCAAATCATGCTGAATCTCAATGCCTCACCGTTTCATATTAATAAATGGCAGGAGCGCGAAGCTGCCATGCGGGCGCGGCTGGCAGAGGCGGCCATGCCGATCGTTTATTGTAATCTGGTCGGCGGTCAGGACGAATTGGTGTTCGATGGTCAGTCATTAGTGATGGACTCAGATGGCAGCGTGACCCAACGTGCTGAGCCTTGTGTTGAAGGGCTATACCTCGCTGAATTTGACACAAATAAACAGGTAACACCGTTATTTGCAACGATTCATGAACCCTTGCCACTCGAGGCCAGCGTTTATCAAACCATTGTGCTGGGGGTGCGCGATTACATTGAAAAGAATGGTTTTGCTGGCGTTGTTATCGGGCTTTCTGGTGGTATCGACTCGGCGTTGACCCTAGCAATTGCTGTTGATGCCATCGGCCCTGACAGGGTTGAGGGAGTACGTATGCCGTCTCAGTTTACGGCAGATATGAGCATGGAAGACGCTGATGAAGAGGCTAGGGTTCTTGGAGTTGAGTGTCATACCATCGCTATCAAACCTGCCTTTGATATCTTTCTTGAGTTGCTTAAAGGTCAGCTGGCCGGTAAACCCTGGGATGCCACTGAAGAGAATATTCAGGCCCGCTGCCGCGGCATCATTTTGATGGCAATCTCCAACAAGAAACACAAGATGGTATTGACCACAGGTAATAAGAGCGAGATGTCGGTGGGTTATTCCACGCTCTATGGTGACATGGCGGGTGGTTATGCGCCGATCAAGGATGTGCCCAAGCTATTGGCGTATCGCCTAGCTAAATACCGCAATTCCGTATCACCTGTGATTCCACAGCGGGTCATTGAGCGGCCACCGTCTGCCGAATTGGCGCCGGATCAAAAAGACAGCGATAGTTTGCCACCCTATGACGTGCTTGATCCGATTCTGGAGATGTATATCGACGAGGAGAAATGCATCGAGGATATCGTCGCAGCTGGATATGATGACGCCATTGTCACTCGAATAGCACATATGGTGATTCGTAATGAATACAAACGGCGCCAGGCGCCACCTGGGGTGCGGATCAGTCGTAAGGCCTTTGGCCGAGATCGCCGTTATCCAATTACTTCGGGTTATAAATAAATACTGCAAATTACAGAAGATAAATGGCAGAATGTAAAAAACATTGGGGACAAGGGGAGTGCAATGAAAAAGATCGAAGCAATCATTAAACCTTTCAAATTGGATGACGTGCGTGAAGCGCTGTCTGAGATTGGTGTGACAGGCATGACCGTAATCGAGGTCAAAGGATTCGGCCGGCAAAAAGGGCATACCGAGTTGTATCGCGGTGCAGAATATGTGGTCGATTTTCTGCCAAAGGTAAAAATTGAGGCTGTTGTTGCTGAACAGCAGGTTGAGCGTTGTGTTGAAGTGATCTCCGAGGCAGCCAGAACCGGCAAGATTGGTGACGGAAAAATATTTATTACCCCAATCGAACGTATCATCAGAATACGTACCGGCGAGGAAGACGAATCTGCGATTTAGAAAACATTATGTTTTATGTTTAAAAAGGCCCAGCAATGGAGGTTGACGGGCCTTTTTACTGTCCGCGATTTGTAAAATTTTGTTTTAGGAGAACAGAAACTGGAATTTTAAACTTTTTTCACATAAATACTATTAACTATGCTTGAGTTTTGTCTAAGCTTGACGAATAAGTGTATGGAGAACAACCAAAAATAGGCGTATAGCAGGAATGAGCCAGGAAAAATCGAAGGATCGTTATCAGCGCTTTTTAGAGCAGAGTCATTTGTTTGGCGGAAATGCCCCGTTTGTTGAAGAGTTGTATCAGAAATATTTGCAAGACCCCACCTCAGTTGAGCCAAGATGGCAAGACTATTTCGATAAATTGCAATTAGAACCCGGCCCGGTCACCGCCGATGTCGATCATGCACAGGTCAGAAAAGAATTTTATGATCTGGTGCATGACCGCAGGGTAAGAACATCAACCGAGAATACGGGTGCGTCAGTGGCAGTGTCTGCCAGTAAGCAGGTCGCAGTGCTGCAGTTAATCGCTGCCTATCGCATACGTGGTCACCAGAAGGCGATGCTTGATCCGTTGGGCTTGCAGGAACAGAGTTCGATCTCGGAACTGGATCCAAGCTACCATGCCCTGACTGAAGCCGATATGGATACGGTTTTCAGCACCGGTTCGTTAGTGGGGGCGCCGCAGGCCAAATTGCGCGAGATACTGGAGTTGTTGCAAGAGACCTATTGTGGCTCCATCGGTGCTGAATATATGCACATCAGCGATACCATTCAGAAGCGCTGGATACAACAGCTGCTGGAAGGGAGCCGCAGTAAACCCAAATTTTCCGACCAGATGCGTCGTCACATCCTGCGTAAGCTGATTGGCGCGGAAGGACTGGAGCAATATCTACATACTAAATACGTCGGGCAAAAGCGTTTCTCACTCGAAGGCAGTGAGAGCATGATCCCATTATTGGATGAGGTGGTCTGGCGGGCAGGCAGTCAGAAGGTCAAAGAGGTTGTGGTTGGCATGGCCCATCGTGGCAGGCTCAATGTGTTGGTGAATATTATGGGTAAGAACCCCGCTCATATGTTTCAGGAATTTGAAGGGGTGTGTGACATTGAGAACAATGCTTGTGGTGATGTGAAGTATCACCAGGGTTTTTCTTCAGACATGAAAACGCCTGGAGGCACAGTGCATCTTGCCCTGGCATTCAATCCCTCTCATCTCGAGATAGTTAACCCGGTGGTTGAGGGTTCCGTGCGTGCCCGTCAGCATCGCCGCCGTGATTTGAATGGCAGTCAGGTCCTGCCGGTGTTGATTCACGGTGATGCAGCCTTCTCAGGTCAGGGGGTAGTGATGGAGACATTGAATATGTCTCAGGCGCGTGGATTTACGACGGGCGGAACGATTCACATCATCATCAATAACCAGATTGGTTTTACCACCAGTAACCCCCTGGATGTGCGCTCTACCATGTACTGTACAGAAGTCGCACGTATGATTCAGGCGCCTATTCTTCACGTCAATGGTGATGATCCGGAGGCTGTGGTGTTCGCGACACAGATCGCACTGGATTATCGTCAACAGTTTAATAGCGATGTTGTCATCGACTTGGTTTGTTACCGGCGCCAGGGTCATAACGAGGCCGATGAGCCGGCGGTGACGCAACCGGTGATGTATCAGAAGATTCGCAGTCATCCCACAACGGTTAAGCTTTATGCTCAACGCCTGAATGATGAAGGTGTCGTCAGCAAGGAAGAGTCTGATGCCTTGTTGGATGAGTATCGCGCCATGTTGGATGAGGGCAAATTGGTATCGCGTGAATTGACCTCTGATATCGATAAGAAGTTTGCGGTCGACTGGTCGCCTTACAAGAATGTTCACTGGACTCAAGAAACAGATACTTCAATGCAATTAACTACCATCAAGCAAGTCGCAGACACAATCACGACCATGCCGGATGATTTTGAACTTCATTCCCGTGCTGCGAAGGTAATTGAGGATCGTCGCAAGATGGCGGCGGGTGATATGCCGCTTGATTGGGGGTTTGCGGAAAATGTAGCTTATGGTGGTTTGCTGCTTGATGGCTACCCAGTGCGCGTTTCGGGTCAGGATAGTGGTCGTGGCACCTTCTTTCACCGTCATGCCGTTTATCACAATCAAAAACGGCGCGAGAGTTATTCACCGTTGCAATATCTGAGTGAGGAACAAGCTCACTTTCGTGTTATTGATTCGTTGTTGTCAGAAGAGGCGGTGCTTGGTTTCGAGTATGGCTATGCCAGCGCTTCACCTGAGTCGCTGGTGATCTGGGAAGCCCAGTTTGGTGACTTTGCCAATGGCGCCCAGGTAGTAATAGATCAGTTTATCAGCGCCGGTGAAGTGAAATGGGGGCGTCTCTGTGGCCTGGTGATGATGTTGCCCCATGGCTATGACGGTCAGGGGCCAGAGCATTCATCCGCGCGTTTGGAACGTTATTTGCAGCTCTGCGCCGGTGACAATATTCAGGTCATTTATCCCACCACCCCGGCACAAATGTTTCACATGTTGCGGCGCCAGGTGTTACGCCCATTTCGCAAACCTTTGATTGTGATGTCACCCAAGAGTCTGTTGCGGCATAAGCTTTCTACATCAAGTCTGGATGATTTGACCAAGGGAAAATTCGAAGTTGTCATCGATGAGATTGATGACATCAAACCAGATCAAGTAAAACGCGTTGTGCTCTGTAGTGGCAAGGTCTATTTCGATTTGTTGGAAAAGCGCCGCGAGCATCAGCTCAACGATGTTGCCATTGTCAGGTTAGAACAAATTTATCCAATTGCCAAAGAGCGCCTCGGCCAGATTTTCGATAAATACAGTAAAGCGACTGAAGTGGTTTGGTGTCAGGAAGAGCCAAAAAACCAAGGTGCCTGGTATTTTATTCAACCACGTTTGCGCGATCTGACTAAGGATAGCCAGAACTTGTTTTATGCTGGCCGAGCAGCCTATGCGGCACCCGCAGAAGGCTTGCTCTACATGCATCAGGTGGCACAAGCAGAATTGGTAGATACCGCACTAAATGGCAAGGCGGAAACAAAAGGACGTACGCTGCGTGCCGTTAGTTAATGTACGCTGCATGCATGGAACAGAAATTATGGTTTTACAAACCTCTAGCCTGTATGCGCCATAGCTGGTGCAGAGTTGATTTGAAGGGAGTCAATAATGTCGATTGAAGTCAAAGTGCCGGTGTTGTCAGAATCGGTATCCGATGCAACCCTGGCCCAGTGGCACAAACAGGTTGGAGACTACGTCAAACGTGATGAAAATCTGGTTGACCTGGAAACAGATAAAGTCATGCTTGAAGTGGTGGCACCGCATGATGGAGTCTTGACTGAAATCAAACAAGAATCCGGCGCTGTGGTTGGCAGTGGTGACGTGTTGGCGGTGATTGATGAAACAGCAGAACAACCGGCAGCAGAAGACAAAGATGAAACTGCTGCTGAAGGTGAAGAAATACCAAGCGAAGAAGCAACACCACAACCTGCACCCGAAGTAGAGCAACCCGCGGCAGCCATGAATTTCAGTCCCGCTGTACGTAAGTTGATTACGGAAAACAAGTTGGATCCAACTGCAATTACAGGTACGGGGCGCGACGGACGCATCACAAAGGCTGATGTATTAAAGCATATTGAGAAAGCCAATCAGCCAGTGGCAGCAGCAGCTGCATCATCCCGTACAACTGAGGTAGGGGCAGGTGGGCGGCCTGAGCGGCGTGTGCCGATGACTCGTTTGCGTCTGCGTATTGCAGAACGCTTATTGGACGCGCAACACAGCACAGCCATGTTGACTACATTTAATGAGATCAACATGAAGCCTGTGATGGATCTGCGTGCTAAATATCAGGACAAGTTCCAGAAAAAATATGAAACCAAGCTCGGTTTTATGTCGTTGTTTATCAGGGCCTGTTGCGAGGCCTTGAAAGAGTATCCGGTGATCAACGCCTCAATCGATGATAGCGACATTGTTTATCATGGCTATTTTGATATCGGTGTGGCGGTTAGCACTGAACGTGGGTTAGTGGTGCCCATTATTCGTGATGCGGATCAACTGAGTTTGGCCGAAATGGAGCAAGCAGTGATGGAATTTGCCGGCAAGGCAAGGGAAGGAAAATTATCCATGGAAGAATTGAGTGGGGGTACCTTCAGTATCACCAATGGTGGAACATTTGGATCCTTGTTGTCGACACCGATATTGAATCCCCCTCAAAGTGCCATTTTCGGCATGCATAAGATTGAACAACGCCCGGTGGTTGAGGATGGCGAGATCGTCGTCAGGCCGATGATGTATGTCGCCATGTCCTATGATCATCGTATTATTGATGGGCGTGAAGCAGTATCCTTCCTGGTAAAAGTCAAAGAAGTATTGGAAGACCCCGCTCGAATGCTGCTGCAGATTTGATAATTTATACTGCATCAAACGATGCCTGGGTAACTTAAATCCAACAGCGTATTAATAATAATTTGGGAGACTGTTAATGGATCAATATGATGTTGTGGTAATCGGTGGTGGTCCGGGTGGATATGTCGCAGCTATTCGTTGTGCTCAGCTTGGTCTCGAGACTGCCTGCATCGACAAGTGGCTTGATCCCGAAGATAAACCGGCCTTGGGCGGTACCTGCCTGAACGTTGGCTGTATCCCATCCAAGGCGCTCTTGGATACCTCACATCATTATCATCGTCTACAACATGAATTCGCCGATCATGGCATCAAAACAAAAGGCGCCAGTATCGACATCAAGCAAATGATGGCGCGCAAACAAGACGTTGTCGAAAGCCTTACGGGTGGAATAGCTGCTCTGTTTGCCAAAAACAAAGTGACCTGGTTGCAAGGGCATGGCAAATTATTAGCTGAAAAACAGGTTGAATTTACTCCTCATGCAAAAGGTAAACGTAAACAAAAGGCAGGAATTATCGAGGCAGATAATATTATCATTGCCACCGGTTCCGTGCCTGCGCCAATTGATACTTTACCTGTTGATGATAATCGAATAGTCGATTCAACCGGTGCCCTGAGCTTTACTGAAGTACCCAAACGTATGGCGGTGATCGGTGGCGGTGTGATTGGGCTTGAATTGGGCAGTGTCTGGAGCCGCTTAGGGGCTGAGGTATCCGTGTTTGTTCGTGGTGATCAATTCCTGCCCGCGGTTGATACTCATCTTGCTACTGCGGCGTTAAAAGAACTAACGTCACAGGGTTTGGATATCCGGCTTAAAACCGTGACCAAAGCAGCCAAAGCTACCGCTCGGCAGGTTACCCTGACTATCGAAGACGAGAAAGGCGAGCAAGAGCTCAAGTTCGATAAGGTGCTGGTTGCTACTGGCCGTCGTCCTAATACCGATGGTTTGGATGCAGTTGAGGCAGGTTTAAATCTGGATGAGCGTGGTTATATCGTAGTTGACGAGCTGTGCCGCACAAACCTGGCGGGTGTTTATGCCATTGGCGATGTGGTGCGTGGGCCGATGTTGGCACACAAGGCTTCGGAAGAGGGGGTTAGCGTTGCTGAACATATTGCTGGAGAGTCCAGCCATATTAATTATGCCACTATTCCCTGGGTCATCTATACCTGGCCGGAAATTGCCTGGGTTGGCATGACTTCACAGGAGCTAACAAAGTCGGGCGTCGATTTCAAAGAGGGCGTATTTCCGTTTCTGGCAAATGGCCGAGCCCGTGCAATGGGGGATATTTCCGGTATGGTCAAAATTATTAGTGATGCTAAAGACGATACGATTCTGGGCGTGCATATCATTGGCCCAGGCGCATCCGAGATGATTGCTGAAGCTGTGCTGGCAATGGAGTTTTCGGCCAGCAGTGAGGATCTGGCTCGTACTATCCATGCGCATCCGACCTTGGCTGAGTCAATGCATGAAGCAGCCTTGGGTGTGGATAAACGCAGCATTCATATATGAATTGATAGAGGGACGTGTTTACTAAACAGGGAGCGTTGGCTCCCTTTTTTATGCTTCAGCTAAGGTTCAATCAGCAAGGCCCTGTTCTTTTTATTTTCGTCGGCCGCGTCATTATAAGTTTTTCTAAGTTTAAACAAATGGTTTGTGATTTGACTAGCCTCTAATGCAGGCATGGTTGTAAAAACAGGCATCTCACGATTAGGATTAACATCAGTTCTAATGTATTTAATGATGCCTTGTCTATTCTTCTCGGTAAGTATATTGGCAGGTTTAGGTAAAACCAATTTTCCCGTGCCGTCCATGCCGTGACACTCGGCGCAGTGGTAATTATATAACTCTTTACCAGTTTTTAGGTTTGGATGATCATGATTGTCTCTGTTTGAGCAGGCTGTTAGCGTGCTAATGATGGATGCAGCGACGAGTAGGGCTCTAACGGTCTTGTTCATTATTAGCAGTAACTATTTAATTTGAAGCCGAGATTAGTTGGCTAATCGAGATAGCTGACAATATCATCAAGTCGCCGCCGTGTGGTTGGATCGGGTAGCTCGGCAGGATAACCGAGTGCGAGTATGGCGATTGGTATCAGTGTGGCCTCCAATTCAATCACATCGCGTACCTTAATCTCATCGAAAAAGCCCACCCAGGTTGAGGCCATGCCGGCAGCGACAATGGCTAGTTGAGCATAGGCTGCGGCAATGGTTGTGTCCTGGATTGCATACAATTCACGACCGCGAGCGCCATATTTTTCTTCTGAGCGGATGGGCTCGGAGCAAAAAACCAGGCACACTGGCGCTTCAGCGATAAAGCTTTGGTCTTGAGCGGCAGCAGCAAGTGACTGACGTTTTTCTGGATTGTTTACTACGATGATTTTGTAGGCTTGAAGATCCCCTGCTGATGGTGCGCTGCAGGCCGTCTCCAGGATGGCGTGTAATTTTTCCTTTTCGACAGGCAAGTCTTTTTGATAACTGCGAACTGAGTGACGGTGCCGTACTGTTTCAAAAAAGTCCCACATGCGCTTGCCCCCTTGTGTATATAAGATCGATTTAAAGGCGCTCTTGATTGAGTTCTGCTGCGGCCTCATGTTCAGGGAAATTCAAATTGAATACCTTTAAAGCATCATCTGCCAGATCATCAACGCCCAGAAGACGATAGGCCTTAATCATTATAACAAGTGCATCAGATAATGATGGTGTTTGTGGATAATGTTCCAGGATGTATTTTGCCCGATTGGCAGCGGAGAGATTGGCGCCGCGTCTAAAATAATAATCGGCAACAATTAACTCGTATTGCGCCAACTGATTGCGCAGATGCAGCATGCGTTGCTTGGCATCCTCTACATACTTGCTGTTTGGATAACGCTTAATTAGCTCATCAAAATAACGAAAAGCGCTGACTGCATGATTTGGTTGACGTTTTTCTCCACCCAGACCGAGCCACAGGTCAAGGTCGCTCAGGCCACGCTCAAAACTTACCAGGCCACGCAAATAGAATGCGTAGTCTACATTTTCATCACGTGGATAGAGTTTGATATAGCGATTTGCCGCTGCGACGGCGGAATCTGGTTCGTCGTATTTGTAATAGGCGTAGCCTACTTCAAGTTGAGCCTGCTGCGTGTAAGGGCTGAATGGATGGTGTATCTCCATGTCTTCATAATATTTGATGGCTGTCTGGTAGTCTTGGACTCTCATCGCCTCTTGTGCCTGAGTATAAAACTCAGTGGCAGACCATTTGGTGGGGTCATATTTAGATGCGCAGCCGGCTAATATGCTTAACAGTAGTAAAGATGCGGCTAAACTTTTCAATGCAGACATAGATGTTCCAGAACTTCATGATGTGGCAGGGGAAAATACCAGCCAATTTGCTTGGCGTAGACTAGCACAGCCCGGCAACTTTGTCGCTCAGGATTAGTTGTCCGAGCGATCCTGTACGATAGAAGCCTGGACGTCGTTAAATTGGCGAATCCATATGTCGCTGATGCCGAGTTCAAGCTTGATTTCTTCCGCGGCTTTCATGGCTGCGGTCCTGCTTTCATAGTTGCCATAAAGCAAGGAGTACCAGTCTTTGTTGTTCATCTTGCGGCGAAAATAGGCTGAATATTTTTCCAGTTTGTGTTGTTTGATATAGTTTTCCAGGTTGTTTTTATCGCCGCTGCTGGCAATCTGCAGGGTAAAGTGTTTTGGGTTTTGCTGTAACAACCACGCCTCTCGATGCATGGTCTCGTTGGCGAGCGCCGGGGCAATTGGTTGTACGGCAGGCATCACTTCAATACTTGGCGCTATAAGCGTAGCTTCAATATTTGGTTCCGCTTCAGGTATGGCTTCAACACTTTGCTCGACAGGCATCACTTTAACCCTGGGTGAATTCATGTAGATGGAGGTGCTCGATGCCTTGGTGATTAACTCGAGTGCTTCTGTGGCAGCAGGTGTGTTGGGATACTGTTCAGAGATGTATTTGGCCAGATGTATTGCGCCGTCTAGATCGCCCTCGCCAATCTTGGTCTCTACAGCTTGTAGTTCATGACTAGCCATCTGATTTCGCAAATCATACATACGTTCCAGGGCACTAGTGCGATATTTGCTATCAGGAAATCGCGTTACCAATATTGAAAAATTATTGTATGCGTCACGACTGTAATTTGGGTCCACAATGACCGTTTTGGAAGGATTTTCAATCGATGTGCCGCTGCCCTGAGCGGATCGGATTAAACCTTTCAGATAATAGGCGTAGTCCACATTGGCGTGTAGAGGATAAGTTGTAATAAAACGATCCGCGTCTATCGCAGCATTATCGTATTCTTTCAGCTTATAGTGGGCGAAGGCAGTCTCAAGCGGTACTAACTGGGTATATGGGCTTAATGGGTAGTTTTTCTCCAGTTCAGAGGAGTACTTGATTGCGCCGCTATAATCACCGCTTGCCTGGGCTTCGCGCGCTTCGCTGTAGTATTGTTCGGGTGATGGTTTTGCTTCTTGTTTCGGTTGTGTGGGCACGGTTGTGCAACCGCTGAGACTGATGATAATAATGAGAGCAATGAGTCGTCGCATATATTTCAAGTGCTTAGTTTTTAACAAAATTATTGATTCGAAATTGAGACTAGCATAAGTCCGCATAATTGTCTTGAGCAGCTCTCTGAAATCTTCTTAGCTTTTTGATCATGGCTGAATTGTATGGCTAAGCGGGCTTTCTCTCTGGTAGCATTACGCTATAGAATGTTCCCCCTATTTTCCAGAATTTCAATCATTTATGTCTGAATCAGAATTCCTTTCAGCGGTCGTGCCAGCAGAGTTGGGTGGTCATCGGCTCGATCAGGTGTTGGCCCAACTTTTTTCTGACTATTCTCGCGCCCGTTTGCAGCAGTGGATCAAGTCCGGTCAGGTACAAGTGGATGGTAAACAGCTGCGCCCCAAGGATAAAGTGATGGGTGGCGAACGTATTGAGTTAGAAGTGACCACTGAGGCTGAGGTTTCCTGGCAGGCGCAGGAGATTCCGCTGAATATTGTCTATGAAGATGAGGAGATTCTGGTTATCAATAAGCCTGCCGGGCTGGTTGTCCATCCCGCCACAGGTAATCCCGATGGCACCTTAGTCAATGCGCTGCTGAATCATGCGCCAGAGCTAAACGAAGTCCCGCGTGCCGGAATCATCCATAGGCTCGACAAAGATACCACCGGTCTGTTGGTTGTGGCGCGCAATCTGCGTTCACAAAAACATCTGGTTGAGATGTTGCAGGCCCGAGCGATGAAACGCCAGTATCAGGCGGTCGTCTGTGGTGTTATGCCCAGTGGTGGTAGTGTTGATGAGCCAATCGGGCGCCACCCGGTCGATCGCAAACGTATGGCGGTAGTTCGCAATGGAAAAGAGGCGATCACCCACTATCGAGTTATCCAGCGTTATCGTGTTCATACCCATATTCGCGTCACTCTGGAAACAGGCCGCACGCATCAAATCCGAGTCCATATGGCCCATATTCGTCATCCGCTGATTGGTGATCCAGTGTATGGTCAACGCCTGCGCATCCCCCCAGACAGCAGCGAGCAGATGATCGCTTGTTTGCGAGGATTTAAACGTCAGGCGCTGCACGCGGCCAGGCTGGGTTTGCAGCATCCAGCGACTGGAGAGGAGATGGAATGGGAGGCGCAATTACCTGAGGATATGGTCCGGCTGCTCGAAAATTTACAACAGGATGCAGAGCAGCATGCCTGAACACGGGATTGGCTGGATTGTGCCCGAGTGGCCCGCGCCAGCCACTGTTCGAGCCGGTAGTACCACGCGTCAAGGCGGCGTGAGTCACACACCTTATGACAGCCTTAATCTGGGTGATCATGTTGGCGATGATTCCGTCGCTGTTGCAACGAATCGTGAATTAGTAAAAAAACATCGTAGCCTGCCAGCCGACCCCGTATGGCTGAAGCAGGTCCATGGTGTTGAAGTGGTCGATGCTGGCGCTGTACACGGAATCCCTGAAGCTGATGCCAGTTTTGCATGCCACTCAGGGATTGTTTGTGCCGTAATGACGGCGGATTGCTTGCCTGTTTTTCTATGTGACCAAGGCGGTTCTGTGGTGGCTATTGCACATGCAGGTTGGCGTGGATTGGTTGATGGCGTGATTGAAGCTGTCGTGATGAAAATGGGCGTTTCGGCACATAAACTTTTGGCTTGGCTCGGCCCTGCTATTGGTCCGGCTGCGTTTGAAGTGGGCAATGAAGTGCGAGATCAATTTCTGGCGGTTGATGCACTGGCGGCGAAGGCATTTGAGCCATCATCACAAGGCCGATGGCTGGCAGACCTTTATCTGCTGGCAAGGCAGCGGCTTGAAAAGCTGGGTGTGAATCAGGTTTATGGCGGCCATTGGTGTACATTCACGGATCAGGCGCGTTTCTACTCATATCGACGTGATGGAAGCACTGGTCGCATGGCCTCCCTGATTTGGCTGGACCCTGGCCGATGATATGATAGCGCCACGCACAAACTTGATTGAGGAGAGGTTATGACACACTGGTATATCCTTTCAGTGGTAGGTAAAGATCGACCCGGCATCGTCTCGCATGTCACCTCGGCACTCTATGAAGGCGGTTGCAACCTGGGTGAGGCCTCGATGATTCGGCTGGGAGACAGCTTTACTATCATGATGATGGTGCGTCATGACGGTACGGTAAAGTCCCTGCAATATTTGCTCGCAACTGTGGCTGACTCAATGGGTTTACATGTCCATATCGACAAGCTGGATGGGCATTTACATCGCCATGTTGAGCCGGATGTTCAAATCACCGTATATGGCGCTGATCGCCCGGGTATTGTTGCTCATGTTACCGGCGCCCTGGCTGAGGCTGGATTGAACATCGTTAATCTGGATTCTGATGTTGGTGGCAGTGAGGATCAGCCAATCTATATTATGCATATCGATGGTGTCGCAGGGGAAGGCATTGTTGCTTTGCAATCAGCCCTGGATGTTGTAATCAAAGAAGGCGTCGAGGCCAAGTTAACCCCAATCGAGACGATGATCGGTTAGCTTATGGCGTTACTGGAAATTCTGCGATACCCCGATCCGCGTCTGAAACAGGAATCTGACTCTGTTGAAAATTTCGATGATTCACTGCGTACAATAATTGCTGATCTGGAAGAGACAATGCGGGCCGGGCCTGGCGGTGTTGGTATTGCCGCGCCACAAACGGGGCATTTTATTCGTGTAGTGATTGTCGATGTATCAAGCAAACCCAAAATTGAACAGCATGGCCGTATGGTGATGGTGAATCCCGAAATTATTTCATATGATGGTTTCGCCAAGGGCAGGGAAGGGTGTATGTCAGTGCCCGACTACACTGGCAATGTAATACGTGCTGAGAACATTGAAGTGGAATACTTTGATGAGTTCGGTGAGAAGCGCAGCGTAAAGAGCAGTGGCTTTGAAGCGCGGGCGATCCAGCATGAGCTGGATCATCTTGAAGGTTTGTTGTTTTTAGATCGTTTGGTAAGTCGGCGCAGTGATTTGTTTAAGCGTAAGGTTTATAAGTAATCTGAATATTTAAGGACACTCTGATTAATTCGTTTTTCGTCATTCCGGCGCATACCCAAAGGGCACAAGTGCCGGAATCTACTAAGGCATTGAATTAGAAGCACTGGATTCCGGGTCTACGCTACGCTTCGCCCGGAATGACGAATTAATCAGAGTATTCTTAGATGTCTCCCGATCTTGTAGGGTATAAACAAAACAGCCACCATATAGGTGGCTGTTTTGATTGTAACCAGCGAAGTAGCTTATCTGCTGAAAAGTACACCGCGACGTCTGACTAACATAGCCAATCCAAGCATAATCAGTATGCCAGGGATGCCGAGTGAACTAGCGCCGCCATCACCACCTGATGCATTTGTCGTATTTGTATCTGTTATCAATTCATCATCTGTTGTTGCTGCTTCATTCGGAACAGCATCAGCGTTATCGCTAACACCGTCACCGTCGCCATCAGTAGCTGTAGATTTGGAGGCATCATTCGGAAATGCATCGGAGTTGTCGCCCGTTCCATCACCATCGGAGTCCATTGTTTCTGATGCGTCAGTAGGGAATATGTCAGCACTATCACCTACACCATCGTTATCTGTATCAGCAGTTTCGGTGACATCATTCGGAAACGCGTCAGAGTTGTCACCTGTTCCGTCTCCGTCGGTATCTATAGTTTCAGAGCCATCATTAGGGAAAACATCGGCATTGTCACCGACACCATCTCCATCCGTATCTTTAGTTTCAGACGCGTCAAACGGGAAGGCATCAATGTCATCTTTTACACCGTCGCCATCAGAATCTCCTATTCCACCGAAGTTAGGCGGATTACCACCATCGACAGAGACAACGGTTGCTTCGGTAATGTTGACATTGTTCTGTGGGAAGCTGTCTACTGTACCGCTAAACACATCAGCTCTAGCGGTAATAGTGCCTTCGACGGTAGGCTGTCCTGAGATGAAAATCTCGACGCGGCCCAGCCCGGGGAATGAACTAATATTACAAAATATTGTGTTGATCCAATTTGCAAACGAACAGCCACGGGTGGCGAATGAGCTGGTGTAGGCCCAATCGCTCAATAAATAGGAATCAGGTAATTCGATAGATACCCTGACTGCATTAGCAGGGTTATCCACGTATAAGTTGGTGATCGAGACGACATAGTTCAACGGTTGTATCGTGTTCGGAGCAACAGGATCAGGATTGTCAGTGATTGTTACCTTCAAATCGACCAGGTCGCTAGTTTGTTGTTGGTTGGCGTTTGCTTCGTAAGAACCTATATCACATAACGGATCGCGTAATAAAAAGCGTTGGTCAACTGTTGGGCATGATGAATTTGAAGCAGTATCAATAGCAGGGCTACCATCAAGTAATGCGTGAACAGCAGTCGTATTGGGATAGTCAGGATCAACAGCCAAATCTGGATCTATGTTGACTACCGTCCCAGGCTTATCGTTAGCATTGATCAATCCGCAAGTATTATCGTTTTCAATACTATTCCCGAGAGATTCAATATTGTTTTTATAGTCCGTGCTACCCGCACACGGGGCTTCGGTGATATTACTATTTGGACCATTTGCCAAAATAGAGTTAGAGATTACAGCGCTGGGGTTAGTATTCGCAGTTGTTTTGAATACAGTTAATTGATTACCGCCTATGACGTTGTTTTCAGAGCAGTCAACATCTGTGCCGACTATACAGGTTGATGGTGTCGCAGAATTATTATAAATCGTAACATTATTAAGGGTCATGTCTCGGCTGTTAAAGATACCGCCACCACTGCGTGCACCAGTATTGCTACTGATGGTGGAGTTGACTATATCTAACTTGGCGGTGCCGGAGTTAAATATGCCCGCGCCATTGCCCTCGTCAGTAATTATATTTCTACCCACGGTAACATGGCTTAGTGTCAACGGGCCAATGTTGGCGATGCCTGCGCCATTTGAAAATGCAGTATTCTCATTTATAGAGGTGTTGGTAATAATCATATTTCCGACATTCAGGCCTTGATTGATCTGGAATAGACCTCCACCATTGTTGGCGGCATGATTATTCAAGATATCGGAATTACCGATACTCAGATAACCACCAAGATTGTTGATGCCTCCGCCATTGCCGGCATTTTTTTGCCTGTCCAAGACGATATCGCCAGTGCCGCTGGCTGTGTTTTGCTCAATTAAAGTGGTGCGTATATCGGTCCGGCCTAAGTTGTTGATGCCGCCACCTATGGGGGCGGTATTGTTGTTGATAGATGAGCTTTCAATGATAGCCGTCGCCTGGGCTTCAACCGCTAGGCCGCCACCTGAAATTTCGAAACTTGGCTCTTCAATAACAAGAGAGACAGTGTTATTGGTCAGCTCAACATCAGTCAACTCAATCGTGCTGGCACCCGCGACATAGATACCAGCACCTGTATTATCTTCAATAGCACCACCTTGGATAGAAACGTGCTCAAATTTTGCTTGAGCGCTAGCCAAAATATGAAATACCCGGTCGGCCATGCCGCTGGCATTTATGATATTGCGGCTTGATCCCTGGCCAATAATATTGACGTTATCGGTGATATCAAGGTCACCGGTCATCGATGAATTTTCATCTGAGCCACTAATGAATAGCGCGGGGTTGATTATGCCAAGAAGGATATTATCTGCGCCGGGTTTGACATTGGATGCCATGACGGCAGCACGCAACGAACAGGGTGTGCCACACACGCTTGTGCCTGGCGTGTGATTAGCTAAGGTGTCGGTGGCGGTAGTGACCGTGTAGTCAGCAGCCAGGCCGATGGCTGGCGTGGCTAGTGCTATAAGGCCGACAAGAGCAAAACGTGCTCGGTTGAAAAGAAAATCTTGCTGTTTAGTTTGCTGTAGTCTGCTCATCTCTCGCTTCGCCTTTGTCTATGCATTTAAAAAACACGAGAGTTTTTAAAACACTAGAAAATTGAATTATTCATTATTAAAAATAATGTAAAACATTTTGTGGGCAATGGTATATAAAGATGCCTGCCTACGTCAATCACGAATGATCCAGCCAAAATACGATATATGTGTTTGGTTGAAATCGATTTCAAATATTGAGGCATCGAGTTACTTTGATGAGGTAATATTCTGAGATTATGAATTTTTAATAAATAATGATGATTGTGGTGTTTGGCGGCCTGTTTGCCTTAATGCTGATTCTCACCGTACTTAACTGGTTTATTTAGTAAATTTAAAGAATTGTCTAATCTTCCACCTGCCATTTTCGTGATGGGCCCGACCGCGGCCGGTAAGACTGATCTTGCCATTGAGCTTACTCACAAACTCCCATGCGACCTGATTAGTGTTGATTCCGCCCTTATTTATAAAGGTATGGATGTGGGTACGGCCAAGCCATCGCCTCAGGAGTTGCAAAAATCGCCGCATCGCTTAATCGATATCCTTGATCCGACAGAGGCCTATTCGGCGGCCCGTTTCCGTGAAGATGCTCTGGCAGCCATGGCTGATATCACTTCAGCTGGACGAATCCCTTTGCTAGTGGGTGGCACCATGCTCTATTTTCGCGCTCTGGAACAGGGATTGGCTGAGTTGCCCGCAGCTGACGAAAAAGTGCGTGCCCGGCTTGATGCCGAAATGGAACAACAAGGGCTGGCGGCCATGCATCAACGCCTTCAGCAAGTCGATCCGGAGTCTGCTGCCCGGATTCACCCCAATGATCCACAGCGTATCCAGCGTGCCCTGGAGGTGTATGAAATCACGGGTAAAAGTATGACTGAACTCCACGCTCAGGCAGCCAGTGACAAATTACCCTACCGTTTGGCGAAGCTGATTATTGCGCCGAATGACCGTGCAATCTTACATCAGCGTATAGAAAAGCGCTTTAAGCTCATGCTTGAACAGGGATTTCTTGATGAGGTTGAAAGTTTGAGGGCGCGTGGTGATCTGAATATTTCCATGCCTTCAATGCGGGCGGTGGGTTATCGCCAGGTGTGGGAGCATCTTGATGGCCAGTATGACTATGATGAGATGGTTAACCGTGGTGTGGTGGCTACCCGTCAATTTGCCAAACGCCAATTTACCTGGTTGCGGGCAGAGCAGGGGGCAGAATGGTTTGATAGCCAATTACCAGATTTACACAATAAGGCCTTGAAATATATTATCTTCACCCTCAACATATCTGAGTAGGTGTGGTGTGCTAGAATTTCCACAGTATTGCGTATCATGGATGAACGCCATAAATTGAGCTAGCCGTTGAAATGGCACAGTTATAGTCCGGTTGGCGCATGATAATGTACGCTCCATTAACAATAACTAAAGGAGAGTAAAGTAATGAGTAAGGGGCAAAGTTTACAAGACCCTTTTTTAAATGCCTTGCGTAAGGAAAAGGTCCCTGTCTCAATTTATCTTGTGAATGGGATCAAACTGCAGGGCCAGGTTGATTCATTCGATCAGTTTGTGGTGTTGTTAAAGAACAGCGTAAACCAAATGGTTTATAAACACGCCATTTCGACTATTGTGCCAGCCAAAAATGTGAAATTGCCTTTGAGTACAGAAGATGCATCAGGAAATCCTCCATAACCCAGGCAGTCAGGTAATTATTTAGGTGGAGTTTTTTGAACGTCCCAACGTGGGCGAACGCGCTATTCTCGTTCATCTGGACTTCCAGGTTGAGGATGCGCGTGAGGAGTTAGACGAGTTTAAAGAACTCGTCTTATCGGCTGGGGCTGATCCGGTGGCAATTGTTAAGGGCAGTCGCCGGACGCCTGATCCGAAGTACTTTATTGGTGGTGGTAAGGCTGAAGAGATTATCAATATCGCCTGTGAAGAAGAGGCTGAGTTGGTGATTTTTAATCATGCTTTGTCGCCCTCACAAGAGCGTAATCTTGAGCGCCTCCTGAAATGCCGGGTGCTTGATCGTACTGGTTTGATTTTGGATATTTTTGCTCAGAGGGCGCATACTTTTGAGGGCAAGCTGCAGGTTGAATTGGCTCAGTTACGTCATCTATCGACACGATTGGTGCGTGGCTGGACTCATCTGGAGCGGCAAAAAGGGGGGATAGGCTTACGTGGTCCGGGGGAAACCCAGTTAGAAACAGACCGTCGTCTGATCGGGCAGCGTATCAAGCAGTTAAACAAGCGCCTGGAAAAGGTGCGGCGTCAGCGTGAAGATCGGCGCCGTTCTCGTAATAAGTCGATGGTTCATACGGTGTCGCTGGTTGGTTACACCAATGCTGGTAAATCTACACTTTTTAACAGTCTGACTGATGCCGGTGTTTATGCTGAGGATAAATTGTTTGCCACATTAGATCCGACTTTGCGCAAGCTTGAGGTGGAAACAGAATACGACACCATCCTTATTGATACCGTGGGTTTTATTCGCCATTTACCCCATAGTCTGGTGGCGGCGTTTCGTTCAACGCTGGAAGAGACTGAAGCTGCGAGTTTGTTGCTTCACGTGATCGATGCCCATGGTGATGGCCGACATGACCGCATTGATGAAGTCAATGAAGTGTTGAAAGAGGTCGGTGCGGCTGAAGTTCCGCAGCTTGAGGTCTATAACAAAATCGATTTGTTCGAGGATGTTGAGGCCCGGATTGATAGAGACAATGAAAATAGGCCACTAAGGGTGTGGCTTTCGGCAAAAAATAGCATTGGCCTTGATCTGTTAAAACAGGCGCTGACGGAACTCTTGCAATGGCAAGAGGCCAAACATCGGGGAGACACAGTTTCTTTTGGCCAGATAAATCAACGTCAACATTTCCGCCTGCGTCTGCAACCTCAGGCTGGGCGTTTAAGAGCTGAGCTTTTCGAACGGGAATTGGTTGAGCGCGAGGAAGTATTGGAAAATGGTGACTGGCTGCTGGACATATTTGCCTGGCGCAGGCAGGTCGAAACACTCTGCCGTGAAGAAGGGTGTCAGGTTATTGAAGATAAATCGCTCGATTTAGTTATAAATCTGTAGTTTTGCCTTACGGCTGAGTGATAAGATTTCTATAAATTGCCAGGTCCGGTTTTGAAAACCCGTAGCTGGCTTAATACTAAAATAACATTGATTGGAGAAACGAATGGCTTGGAATGAGCCGGGTGGATCGAAGGACAAGGATCCCTGGGGTAACAAGCGCAAAGATGAACAGGGTCCACCGGACCTTGATGAAGTCGTGCGCAAGATGCAGGACAAACTAGGCGGCCTTTTTGGTGGAAAAAAAGGTGGCGGAGGTGGTGACAAGTTTAGTCCTGGCAAGGGTAGCGTTGCGGGCATGGGAGTAATTATTCTCGTACTCGTTGGTGGTTGGCTTCTCTATGACATTGTCCACATCATTCAGCCTGCTGAGCGTGGTGTGGTGCAGGTATTTGGAAAATATTCATCTACCATGCAACCGGGCCTGAATGCCACTTGGCCGCGACCAATCGCTACTGTCGAGCGGGTAGATGTGGCTCAGATCCGAAATGTGGAAATCGGTTATCGATCCACTGGTGGGCGTACCGCCAAAAGTTCTACTGTTGCCTCAGAAGCGCTGATGTTGACCAGGGATGAAAATATTGTCGATGTTCGATTTGCAGTACAGTACAACATCAAGTCTGCACCAGATTATCTCTTCAACGTTCGTGATCCTGATCAGACTTTGCGTCAAGCGACGGAAAGCGCGGTTCGTGAAGTGGTCGGGAAAAGCAACATGGATTTCGTATTGACAGAAGGTCGTGGCGAAATCGCCAGCCGCATTCAGGTTTTAATACAAGAGATTCTTGATCGTTATCAGACCGGATTGATGGTGACCAGCGTCAACATGCAAGACGCTCAACCCCCTGAGCAAGTTCAAAGCGCCTTTGATGACGCGGTTAAAGCGCGTGAGGATAGACAGAGAAAGATCAACGAGGCTCAAGCCTACTCTAATGATATTCTGCCAAAGGCGCGTGGTGGTGCTGCAAGGCTACTTGAAGAGGCGAATGCCTACAAGGCACAGGTTGTCGCCAAGTCGGAAGGTGAATCGCAACGCTTTGAGCGTATCCTGGCAGAATACCAGAAGGCGCCGGAAGTCACGCGTCAACGCTTGTATCTTGAGATGATGGAGCAAGTATTGTCCAGCTCATCCAAGGTAATGATTGATGTTAATACCGGTAACAATCTGATGTTGTTACCACTGGATAAAATGATCCGGGAAAGCCAATTGCCTGCAAGAAGCCAGGACTTCAGTTCAAGCTTGTCTGATCTTGAAAGCCAGATGAATGCATCTCGATCATCGCAACAGCTTTTACAGCGTGAACGTGATAGTCGTAGTCGGGAGAGACGCTAATGGATCAGAATAAAAGTATAGGGATTGTCATTGTTGTAGGTTTTGTCCTGATCATGGCCATGTTTTCGATATTTACTGTATCCGAGCGTGAAAAAGCGATACTGCTGCGGTTGGGTAAAATTGAAAAGGCAGATTTTGATCCGGGTATCCACCTCAAGATTCCATTTATCAATAACGTAACAAAGTTTGATGGCCGTGTACTGACCATGGACGCTGAGCCGGAAACCTTTCTGACCGCTGAAAAGAAAAACGTCGTGGTTGATGCCTTCGTAAAGTGGCGAATTAACGATGTAGCTCAATACTTCACAGCAATGGGCGGTGATGAGCGGCTGGCCAATGTGCGTCTATCGCAGATTATAAAAAATGGCCTGCGAGATGAATTTGGTAAACGGACCATCCAGGAAGTGGTTTCGGGTGAACGTGCTGAAATCATGGATATACTGGTAGTCAGCGCAAACAAAGAAGTAGAAGAGTTTGGTATGGAAGTTGTGGATGTGCGCATCAAGCGCATCGACCTGAAAGGTGATATAAGCGAAGCCGTTTATCAACGTATGGAAGCGGAACGTACCCGTGTCGCGAATGACCTGCGTTCACTCGGTGCCGAAGAGGCGGAAAGAATTCAAGCCGATGCAGACAGGCAGCGAACAATCATTTTGGCCGAAGCCTATCGGGAATCTGAACTATTACGTGGTGAAGGTGATGCTGTTGCGGCTGATATCTATGCTCAGGCATTTAATAAGGATTCTGAATTTTTTGCCTTTTACCGCAGCCTGAACGCATACAAAGAAACCTTCAATTCCAAGAGCGATGTCATGGTGATTGAACCGGGAACCGATTTCTTCCGCTTTTTTGGTGATCAGAATGGTGCCGGCTCTAATTCAAGTTCTGTTCCTAGCTCGGGTTCAAATACAGGTTTTAATGTCGGCTCCAACGAGGTTGACTAGATTACTTTCATAAGCAATTTAGAGCATAAACAGGTAAAATAACTAGCCGGGCATGACACTCAAGTGTGATGCCCGCTTTTTTTGAATGTGGAACAGCCCCTGATTAATTCTGGGTGGAATGATGTGTGAGTCAAAATTTTCAGATTCAAGGCGCAAATTGCAGGTAATACCCATAGGGCACAAGTAGCCGGGCTATTGCCAAGATTAGCAACGCAGAAGCTGGTAATTTTGGCCGCACAGCAACCGTTCACGAATTAATAACGAGGCTCCGAATGATGTGGCAAGACTTGTGGGCCGCCTTGGCCCTGGTACTGGTGATCGAAGGGATTTTGCCTTTTATCAGCCCTGGCAGCATGCGCAATGCCATGCAGCAAATGGCGCAGATGGACGACAAGGCACTACGAATTACTGGTCTGATTAGTATGATTGCTGGTCTGGTAATACTGGGTTTGGCGCGTTAGATGTATAGAAATACGGTTAAAAAATGAGCGTAACTACAAATGATCGCTGGCTTTTACCTGAAGGCATAGTTGAACTCCTGCCGGAACAGGCACAGCACTTAGAACAACTTAGGCGCCAACTGGTCGATACTTTTTATGCCTGGGGCTATGAGTTGGTAATGCCGCCGCTGATTGAGTATCTGGAATCATTACAAGTCGGTACAGGTAATGATCTTGATCTGCAAACCTTCAAATTAATTGATCAACTGACAGGCCGACTAATGGGTGTTCGTGCTGATATGACGCCCCAGGTGGCACGCATCGATGCCCACATTCTTAAACGAGATATACCGACACGTCTTTGTTACATCGGCCCGGTATTGCATACCCGTTCATCCGGTTTTGCGCGTTCACGCGCCCCAATGCAGGTCGGGGCTGAGTTATATGGTCACGATGGCATCGAAAGCGATGTGGAAATATTACGCCTGATGGTCGAAACACTGAAACAGGCGGGGGTTGAAAATATTCATATCGACCTGGGTCATGTTGGGATTTATCGTGAACTTGTGAAAGAAGCAGGATTATCGCCAGAGCAGGAAGTAACCCTGTTTGAAGCCTTGCAGCGCAAGGCCAAACCTGACATTGATGCCTGTCTTGAAGAGTGGTCGGTTAATCAATCGGTGCGGTCACATCTTGCCAAGTTGATCGATCTGAATGGTGACCGTTCAATCCTTAAGGAAGCCAGTGAAGTATTCCGTTCAGCAGGTGAAAGTGTACGGGCAGCACTCAATAATCTGATTCAGATTGCCGAGATGGCAGAGCGCCATATTGGAAATTTACCACTTTACTTTGATCTCGCTGAATTGCGCGGCTATCGTTATCAGACAGGTGTGGTATTTGCGGCGTTTGTGCCAGGCCAGGGTCAGGAAATTGCCCGCGGTGGCCGTTATGATGCCATCGGCGAAGCCTTCGGACGGGCGCGGCCTGCGACGGGTTTCAGTACGGATCTGAAGACTTTGGTTGGTTTGAGTCAAAAAGCCTTACCAGACACGGCAGGAATCTTTGCGCCCGCAGTTGAAGATGCCCAGCTTGATAATAAAATTGCAGAACTCAGAGCCAAGGGAGAGCGCGTAGTTTCCATGTTGCCCGGCCAATCTGGCGATGCGGCAGGCTTTGGTTGTGACCGGCTCTTAAAACAGGGTGATAATGGCTGGGAAGTGGTTTCCAGCTAAGATAATTGTTTATCGCAATCTCTTTTCAACAAATGGTAAAGATAAATGAGCAGTGGTAAAAACATAGTCGTCATTGGCACCCAATGGGGGGATGAGGGTAAAGGCAAAATCGTTGATTTACTGACAGAGAAGGTGTCCGCAGTGGTTCGCTTTCAGGGAGGCCATAACGCTGGTCATACTTTGGTAATTGACGGTGAAAAGACTGTTTTGCATCTGATCCCATCGGGTATTCTACATGAAAATGTCCAGTGTCTGATTGGTAATGGCGTCGTGCTATCACCAGAAGCGCTGCTCAAAGAGATCGAAGGTCTTGAGGCCAAAGGTGTGCCAGCGCGTGAGCGTTTGAAGATTAGCTATTCGTGTCCATTGATTCTTTCCTATCATGTGGCGCTGGATCAGGCGCGCGAAAAGGCACGCGGCAAAGCGGCCATCGGCACCACAGGTCGTGGAATCGGCCCGGCTTATGAAGACAAGGTAGCGCGTCGCGGCCTGCGGCTTGATGATCTATTTCACCGCGAGCGTTTTGCAGCCAAGTTGGGTGAAATCCTTGACTACCATAATTTCGTATTACAAAACTATTACAAGACCGACGCGGTTGAGTTTCAGCAAGTGCTGGAACAAAGCCTTAGTTGGGCTGAGCAGTTGGAGCCTATGGCGGCTGACGTGACGGGTCTGCTGCATGACTATCGTGACCGCGGTGATAGCGTGCTTTATGAAGGTGCTCAGGGTGCCTTGCTTGATATAGACCACGGTACTTATCCGTTTGTCACTTCATCCAACACCACTGCCGGTGGTGCCGCCACAGGTAGCGGCATGGGTCCTCGAGGCCTGGATTATGTGTTGGGAATTACCAAGGCCTATACCACCCGTGTGGGGGCTGGTCCGTTCCCAACAGAACTGTTTGACGAAATGGGTGAGCATCTTGCCAATCGTGGCCATGAGTTTGGTTCTACCACCGGCCGTGCACGTCGTTGCGGTTGGTTTGACGCAGTGGCATTGCGCCGCTCAAATCAGATTAATAGTGTGACAGGCCTGTGCATTACCAAACTGGATGTGTTGGATGGCCTGGATACTATCCGTATCTGTGTCAGCTATAGTTGTAATGGTAAGGCGTTTGTATCACCATCACTGGCGGCCGAAGTACTGGAATCGTGCCAACCGGTGTATGAAGATATGCCGGGTTGGCAAGACTCAACAGTTGGCGTGCAACGCTATGAAGACCTGCCGGAAAATGCGCGTGCTTATCTGAAACGCATCGAAGAGATTGTTGGCGTTCCGATCGATATCATCTCCACCGGCCCGGATCGAGAAGAGACCATTGTTCTCAGGAATCCTTTTGAAGCGTAGTTATTAGATTACTAAAGTTTCACGCTTTTTAGATGAGCCTAGAGATCGGTTCATGCGTTCTTTACCGGGGACAGCGAGACGCGATCAATAACCATACAGTTAGCCAGGTCAAAAACGAAAAATATCCT
>CALZIO010000001.1 GCA_945787785.1 uncultured Chromatiaceae bacterium | reverse complement strand
TAAGCTGCGTGTAGCCGCTCATTTGTGCTCCTCTTACTTTGGTCGGTGAGAAAAGCCGTGATGCTACCGCAGCTGGCCCTCTTACCGATAGTTAGAGTTGCACTTAGGAGTTGAATCCGCGAATCAATCGGCAATGGATCAGGCAATTACGCGTGATTACCAAGAAAAAGGCAAAGGTGACCTCCAGAACCTCATGCATGTCACCTTTCCTAACCTAGTCGGCTCCACTGTGAATTACCTCAACTTTATGGCCATGGATGCAAACATGGTCAAGGCCGCTTATTACGCCAATGGCCTTAACACCCCAAAAGATCTCATGGAAATGCTGACGCGCTATCAAGCGGATCTGGGCCTTGCTTTTATAGAGTTGACCGACAAAGAGGGCAAGATCACCTATAGCACCGTAGAAGGGCGTGCTGGCAATATGTTGGACACTGCAGAAATTGCGAGGGCCAATGATCAAATGAGGGAGGCCGAATTTACGGTATATCCCTACTTTGGCAAGTATGTCATTTCGACCGCGGTGACCGTGGTGAGAAAGGGAAAAGTAATTGGTTTGCTCCATGGCGGTTATGTGCTTGACGAGGCCTTGCTTGAAGATGTCACCAATGGCGCAGAGCTTATGTTGATTGATGTTGATGGCACCGTGGTCACTAGCACTGGTAGCCAGCCTTCGACGCTAGAATTCCTCAATGAAACCGATGAAGATGGCTTTGGGTTTCACAAAGAGCAAACCAACGACGTTCCATATACCTACTCGTCACATACCCTTGTGATATTTGATGGCCAACATGAACACGAAGTGGGTACGTTGGTGTTGGCCCAGAATGCCCAGGAAATGGCGGACAACATCGCCGCGGCCAGAAATATAATTATTATCGTGGGCGTGCTGTTCATTGCAATTGCCTGCGGGATTGGGTTTTTCGTTACGAAGACGATTGTTGATCCCTTGGAGCGTGTCAAGAATATGATTCGCGATATCGCCGAGGGTGAAGGCGATCTGACCCAGCGAATCAAGGCCTCCGCGAATGACGAAATTGGTGAGTTGGCCACTTGGTTTAACCGCTTTGTCGACAATCTGCAAAGCATGGTGCGGGACATTGGCAATATTGCTAAACCATTGGCCAGTTCCGCCGAAGAAATGGCCAATATCGCGACCAACACCGGTGAAAGCATCAACTTTCAACAGTCGAGTGTTACCACGGTGGCAACTGCAATGAATGAGATGGTGGCTACAGTGCAGGAAACCGCCAATAGCGCACAGCTTGCCTCAGACTCTGCTGATGTTGCTGATCATCAGGTTGGAACGGGGCGGGAGGTGGTTGCCGCCACGATCAAATCCATTGAAACCTTGGCAAGTGGCGTAGAAAAATCTGGCCAGGTGATTCTGACGGTCAATCATGACACCGAAAGCGTGGCCACGGTATTGGATGTTATTAAGGGGATTGCAGAACAAACTAATTTGTTGGCGCTTAATGCTGCGATCGAGGCTGCTCGTGCCGGCGAGCAAGGGCGTGGTTTTTCCGTTGTTGCTGATGAGGTACGTACACTGGCCCAACGTACCCAAGAGTCCACCGCTGAGATACAGACGATCATCGAACGCCTGCAGAGTGGTGTGGCGGATGCGGTCAGCGCCATGGGGCAAGGTAAAGAGCAGGCCAATCACAGTGTCGAGCAGGCACAGGTTGCTAACGAGGCTTTCACGGAAATCTCAAATGCCGTGGCATCTGTAACAGACATGGTGTCTCAGATTGCCAGTGCCGCTGAGGAGCAGACCGCCGTTGCCGAAGGTATTAATGAGGATGTAACCAAAATCAGCCAAGCAGCGGACCAGACGGCAGACGGCGCAACGCAGACAACGCATTGCAGTGAACAGCTTTCAGAATATGCCGCCAAGCTGCAGGCAACAGTGAAACAATTTAAAGTCTAGTCATTTTTTGTTGTGTCGCTGTCGAGTGGCACGCATCAATGCCACCGATAACACCACCACCCTATGGGAGTTGGATATGAAACCTTATGTCGCTAGATCATCCTGGGGTGTTACGGCAAGACAAGCTCTGATTGTTATTGTAGCCTTGTCTGTATTGGCCTTATCGGGCCAAGTGCGGGCGACTAACGAAGCGACGGCAGATGATGCACTTATTCAGTGGCATACCTGGGAGCAGGCCACATTTGATTATGCCGCTGAAGTGGATAAACCCATCTTCCTTTATATCGGCGCCGTATGGTGCATGAATTGCCATATCTTTGAAGAGCGTGTGCTCGGCAAAGCCAGCATCACATCGCTGATCAACGAAAACTATATTCCCGTTAGACTTGATGCCGATGAGCGCCCCGATATAGCAGAACGCTATGTCGTTCGTGGCCTGCCAACTTTTTCCTTTCTGATGCCCGATGGCAAAGTGATTGTGCAAGGTAATAATATTCCTGCCAACGTCTTCAGGAAAAACGCCAAGCTCGTCATCAACCTCTATACCAAGAAACGTCATAAGATTCACGCCGCCATCTCTAAGCGTGAGGCGGAAGCCGCTTATGAGCTTGCCACAAGCGGCACAATCGACGCCACTCTCATTGGCGATATTGATGCACTGTTATTAGATGATTTTGATGCCGAGCATGGCGGCTTTGGTGAAGGTGCCAAGTTTCCGCTGCCTTATAACCTGGAGTTTCTTCTTATGCGTTATCAGTTGACGGGCGATAAGTCCTATCTGGATAAGGTAGAAAAGACGGTGCTTGGGATTCAACGTGGGTTGCTGGATGGGATTGAAGGTGGATTTTATCGTTATTCCACCTCCAATGACTGGCTCCATCCCCATTATGAAAAGATGCTTGATGTGAATGCCCGCATCATGGATGTATTTTTAGAGACCTATCAGCTTACCCAAAATGACCAGATTAAAGATGCGGTGCTTACCTCCTTGGCCTATATCGAGCGTGAACTTTATGACGCCAAGAGTGGCATGTATTACAGCAGCCAAGATGCCGAGCGTGGCGAGTATTATCAACTGGACGAGGCAGGCCGCAAAGCGAGAACTCCCCCCAAGGTTGATACACGTATTTTCCCCGCTGGCAATGCTTACATGAGCTTGAGCCTGATAAAGGCCTATTCCGCCACCCATAAGCGGCGTTATCTTGAGCTCGGCCAAAAAACAATCTCTTCATTGCAAACAGGATTCATGCAGCAGGATGGTCTTTTGGCCCACGATCAAAGCGGTGGGGGCCGCTATTTAAATGATCAAGTATTAACAGCCCTTGCCGCTGTGCGTCTTTATGAGTTTACGGGTGAGGATAAACAGCTGCGTTTTGCTGAAAAGCTGGTGCAGGCATTAGAAAAGCGTTTGTGGGACAAAGAATACTCAGGCTTTTATTCGTTTGATCCTTCCAAGGCCTTGGCAGCCCACAAGCGCGAGTTTAAATCCAAAGAAGGTAATGCCTGGGCGGCGGAGCTTTATTGGCGCCTCTATTACCTGACAAAAAACGACCACTATCACAATATGGTGGAAAAGATATTGGATGCTTTTCCAGAAACCAGGCGCGGTGCGGAATACATCGATGATGTTGCTTTACCCAAACTCGCCGAGGTATTGGCTAAATATCAACAGCATGCCGTGGAGATTCATATTGTCAAAGGAACAAAGGAGAAAACAAGCGAGCCCCTGATGTTAGAAATAGCCAAACACTTTGGCGGTATTCGCGTTGTTGAAATCCTCGACCCTAAACAAGATGGACAACGACTAACTCAACTTGGTTATCCCATAAAGGCTCAAAACACCGCTTATCTTTGTGTCGATGAGGTGTGTCTGCCCGCGACCAAAGAAAAGTTGGCCAAGGCTATCGAGACTATTAGCGGGATCATTCAAGAATAGCTATTTATGTGCCTCATCTATTCAGTCAAGGGCTGTTAGAAAGTGGTGTCGCGTCATTATTAGAGAAGGCGTTTCGATTCATCAGAAACTTCTACAAAATACGGGCAGCGTATTACTCATTTTACTCAATAACCTCCATTTCCCGACCAATCTTGGTAAAGGCGGAAATTGCTCTATCAAGATGGCTACGTTCATGTGCGGCTGAGATCTGCACCCTGATACGTGCTTTGCCTTGTGGCACTACCGGGTAGAAAAAACCGATCACATAGATCCCTTCTTCCAATAGACGTGCCGCCATGGTTTGCGCTACTTTGGCATCAAACAACATCACCGGCACGATGGGGTGTTGGCCTGGATTGATATCAAAGCAATTGGTATACATGGCGTTGCGAAAATAAGCGGTGTTTTCATTGAGCTTGTCACGCAAGGCTGATGAGCTGCTTATTAATTCAATGGCCTTGATGCCAGCTGATGCCAGTGCCGGTGTTAACGTGTTGGAAAACAGATAGGGGCGTGAACGTTGGCGTAGCAACTCAATGACCGGTTGGCTGGCCGCAGTAAAGCCTCCTGAGCCACCGCCCAAAGCTTTACCTAATGTCGATGTGAAGATGTCGATTTTGTCGAGCACGCCATGGTATTCAGCTGTGCCTTTTCCATGTGCGCCTAGAATACCGGTAGCGTGAGAATCATCCACCATTACCATGGCGTCATACTTTTCAGCTAGCTTAACGATCTCATCCAGTTTAGCAATGTCGCCGTCCATGCTGAAGACGCCATCCGTCACAATCAGGCGGGTGCGGTATTGCTGTGCTAGTTTCAGCTGCTTTTCCAGATCATTCATGTCGCTGTGCTGATAACGTAAACGTGTGGCTTTGCACAGGCGAATACCGTCGATAATAGAGGCATGATTGAGTGCGTCTGAAATCACAGCATCATTATCATCCAGCAGGGTTTCAAACAGGCCGGTGTTGGCATCGAAACAAGATGTATAGAGAATGGCGTCATCGGTACCGAGAAATTCCGCGATGCGTTGTTCCAGTTCTTTGTGTAGATCCTGGGTGCCGCAGATAAAGCGTACTGAGGCCATGCCAAAACCATGGCTTTGTAGTGCCTCTGTTGCAGCGGCAATCATGTCAGGGTGATTAGCCAGACCGAGATAGTTGTTGGCACAGAAGTTAAGTACCTCGCCACCTTCACGGGTTCTGATCTCTACTCCTTGTGGTGTGGTGATGATGCGTTCCTGTTTGTATAGCCCTTGTTGTTCGATCTCATGCAATGTGTCGCGCAGGCGTTGCTCGGTCTTGTTCATGTTTATTGCCACTCCAGAATTACTTTGCCGCAGCTGCCATCATGCACTACCCGAAAGGCCTCTTCATAATCTTCAATAGCGTAGCGATGTGTAATGATGGGATTGATGTCCAGGCCACTACGAAGCAGTTGTGACATCTTGTACCAGGTCTCGTACATCTCACGGCCATAGATGCCTTTTAGATGCAGGCCTTTAAAAATCAGATGGTCCCAATCGATTTCGGTTGTCGGCGGTAGAAATCCAAGCAGAGCGATGCGGCCACCGTGGTACATGTTTTCAATCATGCTGTTAAAGGCGGTGGGGTTGCCGGACATCTCCAGACCAACGTCAAACCCATTCGACATCTGTAGTTCTTTCATTGCCGCTTCAATCGAACTGTTGCCGACATTGACTGCGATCGATGCACCCATTTGCTGGGCCAATTGCAGGCGATAGTCACTGACATCCGAGATGACGATGTGACGTGCACCAATGAAGCGGCAAGCAGCGCAGGCCATAATGCCGATGGGTCCGGCACCGGTGATCAAGACATCCTCACCTACCACGTCAAATGACAAGGCGCAGTGAATGGCATTGCCAAACGGATCGAGAATGGCGGCAAGCTCGGAAGAGATGTCATCATGGATGGGCCAAAGATTCACCGCGGGCATCACCAGATATTCGGCAAAGGCGCCATCGCGGCCACCGCCAATGCCGACGGCACGATGACACAGGTGACGTTTGCCGGCACGGCAGTTACGGCAGATGCCGCAGTTGATATGGCCTTCGGCAGAGACGCGGTTACCAATCTCATAACCCTTAACGCCCGCGCCGATTTCGACAATCTGGCCGACAAACTCATGGCCGATTATGCGCGGCACCTTGATGTTGCGTTGGGCCCAGTCGTCCCAGTTATAGATGTGCAGATCGGTACCGCAGATGCCGGTCTTCTCGATCTTGATCAACACCTCGTTGGTGCCGGGTGTAGGGATGGAAGAGTCTTGTAGCCAGATGCCGGGTTCGGCATGTGCCTTGATCAGGGCCTTCATCTCTCAATCTCCAGCGTGTGGGTTTGTTTAATAGTGGAGCGCGTTTCCGGTCTTCTGACAAGTGCTAAGTTAATTATAAAAGTGTGAAATGCACGCCTATTGAGAGGCTCCGTGTGCTTATGTCTAGTGCCAGTAGCGGTGATACTTCCGATGGATTTGGCTGCGCACTTCCCTGGTCTGTTGTTGACAGTATGCAAGTTGATATACGTGTTGTCGTTCATGATATTGGCCGCCATATCTGCGCAGGAGTTGATGCCTAGGATGGCGGGTTATCGAGCTGTTCTAGTGAGAGGACGGAAATCACCATTCGTAAAGGTAGTGTTGTTGATGATTAGTGTTAGTGCAGCACTGTGAAATATTAGAGTATATTTATTTACTAATTCACCTTAAATGGCAAGTGCTTTTCAGAAAAAACTCCATGAAATCCTTATAAAAAAATCAGTAGCATCAAGGCGCTAGCACAGCAAGGCGGTTGCGCAAGGTGAATTGATGTTTGAATCTAGTTAAGAAAAGCACACCTCCAACGCAGTTTTAAGCTTGGAATAATCTAGATGACTAATAGTTGTGAAAGTGGTCACTAAACGACCCTAATGGATGAATTGGTTCGACCGATAAGCTAAATACCCTGACGTAATCCAAGATGAGGTGAATCATGGTCTGTGATGCTACTTATAAGAAAATTAGTGAATTTGAAGATGAGCTAGATGAAAGCAGAGAACAACATGGCTTTAAGGATGAGAAGGAATACCTAGCTTTTCTGTTGAATATCGAAAAGGTTTGGGAAGAGGAACATCCTCAGGTTACCGGACCTGAGGACGACAGCTCCGGCTGACTATAGTTGTTTGGTGATTAATCCCATTGTCACCTCTTCATTTGGCCACGGAATCTTGACTTGGTAACTGCCACCCGGTGCCACGTCCATCTTGCCGGTAAAAAAGTTTTCCATGTAATCCAGCTTTAAACGCTGGTTGCCTTGTGGCAGGATAATTTCTAGCTCGTCACCAATCTCAAAACGATTCTTAACATCCACTTCCATCATTTGGCGCTCGTTGTCATATCCGGTTATTTCGCCCACGAACTGTTGTTGGTTGCTTTTGGAATAACCGATGAGATAGTTCTGATGCTCTGCGGTGTGATGGCGTTTGTAAAAGCCATCGGTGTAACCACGGTTGGCCAGGTTTTCCAGCACGCCCAACAGCTCCGGCTTGAAGGCAATACCGGTCACGGCATCGTCGATGGCCTGGCGATAGACCTGTGCCGTCCGCGCGACATAATAGTGTGATTTGGTGCGGCCTTCTATTTTTAGAGAGTCCACGCCGATTCGGGTAAGGCGCTCGACATGTTCGACGGCACGCAAATCTTTCGAATTCATGATGTAGGTGCCGTGTTCGTCTTCGAAGATGGGCATGTATTCACCCGGACGATTTTTCTCTTCGATCAAGTAGGCACGGTCGGCCAGTGGGTGGCGTTTCAGATCACCACAGTCCGACAGGCCCGACTCGTTCATCGCCTTGAATGGATCGAAGTCAATTTTCTGGATGTCGCCAGTCTCGTTTTCTTCGGCTGTCTTCATGCCGTATTCCCAGCGGCAGGAGTTGGTGCAGGTGCCCTGGTTGGGATCGCGGTGGTTGAAGTAGCCTGACAGCAGGCAGCGGCCTGAATAGGCAATGCAGAGTGCGCCGTGCACAAACACTTCCAGTTCCATATCAGGGCAGCGTTGGCGTATGTCTTCTATTTCATCCAGTGATAGTTCGCGCGACAGGATCACACGTTCCAGTCCCATAGACTTCCAGAATTTGACTGCCGCATAGTTGACGGTGTTGGCTTGCACCGACAGATGGATGGGCATCTCGGGCCATTTTTCGCGCACCATCATAATCAGGCCAGGGTCCGCCATGATCAGGGCATCCGGTGCCATGGCGATGACCGGTGCCATGTCCTTCAGATAGGTGTCGACCTTGCTGTTGTGTGGCATCAGGTTTGAAGCGACAAACAGCTTTTTACCCTGGGCATGGGCTTCCTTGATGCCGATTTCCAGATTGTTTAGATCGAAGTCGTTGTTGCGCGCCCGCAGGCTGTAGCGCGGTTGGCCGGCATAAACGGCATCGGCGCCATAGGCGAAGGCGTAGCGCATGTTTTTCAATGTTCCTGCTGGCGCGAGGAGTTCTGGAGTTTTCATCATTACCTGTTTCATTCAATGTAGGGTGGGTTAGACGCGTTTTTTGTGTCGTAACCCACCAGGCGCGTTGCGCAGCAACACAATGCGTTATTTAATGAATGCCTGTTGGCACAGCTGGTGGGTTATCAACCCATCCTACAATTATTTAAATTCTTTCATGGCCTCGACTAACTTACGCAATGCCTGACCGCGATGGCTAAGCTGGTTCTTGACCTCCGGTGCCAGTTCGGCTGAGGCGCAATCATGTCCCGGCACATAAAATACCGGGTCATAGCCGAATCCTGCAAAACCTCGTGGTTGGTGCAGGATGCGTCCCTCCCAGGTGCCCTGGCAGATCAGGGGCGTTGGGTCTTTGTCGTGAGTCATGAACACCAATAGACACTGGAAGCGTGCCGTACGTTCCGCATCAGGGGCATCTATCAGTGTGGCCAGCAATTTATCGACGTTGTCGTGATCAGTGGCTTCCGGTCCGGCAAAGCGCGATGAATAAATGCCTGGTGCGCCCTTGAGCCAATCCACTTCAAGACCCGAGTCGTCAGCAATAGCGGGTAATCCGGTGTGGGCTGCCGCATTACGTGCCTTGATGATGGCATTTTCGACAAAGGTGAGGCCAGTCTCTTCAGCTTCAGGAACGCCGAATTGTGATTGCGGCAATACTTCAAAGTCGAAATCATGCAATAGTGCGGCAATTTCTCTGACTTTGCCCGCGTTGCCGCTGGCGAGCACAATGCGCTGGGTCATGTGTTAACTCCGCAGCGCCTCTGATTGCTTTTCAATCAGCTCACCAATCCCTTTCTGTGCCAGTGCCAACATGGATTGCAATTCATCCATGCGAAAGGCATGGCCCTCAGCTGTCCCTTGAACTTCAATAAATGCACCGGCATCGTTCATGACGACATTCATATCGGTTTCGGCATTGGAGTCTTCGGCGTAATCCAGGTCCAGCACAGGCGTGCCGTTGTGAATGCCGACCGAGATCGAGGCAAGTTGTCCGTAAAGTGGGTTTCGGCTAATCAGTTTTTTATCCAGCAAGTGTTGAACTGCATCTGCTAAAGCAACGTAACCGCCGGTGATAGAGGCAGTCCGGGTGCCGCCATCAGCCTGAATAACATCGCAATCGAGAGTGATTACGCGTTCACCTAGGGCTTCCAGGTCAACAACGGCGCGCAGAGAACGGCCAATCAGGCGTTGGATCTCCATGGTGCGGCCACCTTGTCCGCCGCGTGCCGCTTCGCGATTCATGCGAGAGCCGGTGGAGCGCGGCAGCATGCCGTATTCAGCTGTGACCCAGCCTTTGCCTTTACCCTTGAGCCAACGCGGGACACGTTCTTCGATTGAGGCTGTGCAGATTACCTGGGTGTCACCGAATTCAACCAGCACCGATCCCTCGGCGTGTTTAGTGAAATTACGGGTGAGTTTGATGTCACGAAGTTGGTCGGGGGATCGGCCGCTGGGGCGCATGGATAACTCCTTAAGTTAGCATCTGTACAGATGGAATGGTGCGCGATTATACCGAGAAGGGGGGCTGGTGGGCCAGCTGTATCAGGACAATTTCACGTGCTTTTACGTATTATCTGGGGGGCAGTGTAGGGCTGGAGGCGCACGCTTGAGTTTGCCTGTTGCTTGGAAATTTAGTGGTCAACCTGGGTCATTGTGTTCGGAGATGTCGCGTCGTTTCCCGCTGTGGCCGAGGGTGTGGCTTGCCACTCGCGCGAGCGGGTTTGGGCTTCGTCAATCTGTTCGGCACTCAGAAGTTTGGCTACATCAGCACGGGCGATAAATGCCTGTTGGTTTCCTTCCGCTGCCGCCAGGTTAAACCAGATATAGGCCTCGGTGCGGTTTTTTGGCACCCCATTGCCGATCATGTACATCATGCCAAGATGGTGCATTGCTTCCGGGTGTCCTGCGTTAGCTGCCTTTAGCAGCCAGTGGGCAGCCTGCATAAAATCCTGAATCACTCCCTGGCCTTCGGCGTACATACTGCCGAGCATGAACTGCGCCTCGGCTTGCCCCTCTTGCGCCGCTTGAGTCAGAATTTGGGTCGCCTGCTTCAACTCAAGTGAGTCCTGCGCGCCGTATCTCAGAATAGTGTTGACCAGGTCATTTTGTGCCTGCTGGTGTCCTTGTGTCGCTGCTGCGCTTAGCCATTTGATAGCTTCAGATTTAATAGGTGCGACACCGTCGCCTTCCAGGTACATGATTCCCAGAGTGTATTGGGCATCGGCGTTTCCTTGATCCGCCAGTTTTCGCGTGTCTGACATCTGATCGCTTTGAACCATGGCGTCGAGTGACTTGCTGGCGATTGGAGTGAGATATGAGAGCGCGGCAATGACCAAGATGACGGTGGCGCTTACTGCCAGGCCAGTGATTGAAACCTTTTTAAAGCGGCGGCTCAGGACCCAGTGACGCTTGCGGCAATTTCTGCAGCGATAGGGGGAGAATATGAGTGCCTGAAAGGTGGTGTCCTTGTTATGAATTCGCGAGGGCCTTGTGTCAGTGCTTCCACAGTGGGGGCATGTATCTTGTTTGTCTTTTGTTGCCATGAAACTTCTCGTGAAATAATGAGGTGTTATGAGTGCTCGCTGACCGGCCAGGCAGAGTATCCATTTCTACGCAGTGACTCGATTGCCGGGTAGGTCTTGCTCGCAAAGGTTCGCATAGTTGTTATATCTCATCAACATAACTTATTTGATGGGGAATTAACATCAGCATTGCAGCACTGCTTTTGTGTATGCCCCATCCCGGTTACTATAGCTCGATAAATTCAGACTAGGAGTTCATCATGATTCTAAGTATGACTTCATTCGCCCGGCGTGAGCAAGACACCAGCTTCGGCAATCTGCGCTGGGAGTTACGCTCAGTTAACCATCGCTATCTCGATGTGAGCCTACGCATGCCAGATGACCTGCGCGCGCTCGAGCTGAAGGTGCGTGAACGGGTTGGCGAGCGACTCAAGCGCGGCAAAGTGGACTGTGGCTTGCGTTTTCAACCGGCGGCGGACCAGGAACGTGAAATTGCCATAGATCACGAAGCGGTCAAACGTTTGGCCAGTGCCGTGCATGAGGCGACCATTCATGTGGGAAATTCTGCCCCTATTAATATGTTGGATTTGCTGCGCTGGCCAGGCGTGATGCAGCAGCAAGAGCCGGATCAGGAGCCGCTGTATGCGGCAGCCATGGCTCTTCTCGATGAGACGCTCGACGATATGATCGATAGTCGCGCCCGTGAAGGGGAAAAACTAAAAGCGATGATCGTGCAACGTTGTGACGCAATTGATGAAATTATGGAGCAAGTGCGTGAGAGTCTGCCCGACTTGCGCCTGGCGCTACGGTTAAAGCTGGAGACTCGCCTGGGCGAATTGCGAGAAGAACTCGAACCGGGGCGGCTTGACCAGGAAGTTGCCTTATTGGCGTATAAGATGGATGTGGATGAAGAGGTCGACCGCCTGACGGGTCATGTGCAGGAGGTGCGGCATATCCTTGAGCGCGACGAACCGGTGGGACGCCGGCTCGATTTTCTGATGCAGGAGCTGAACCGCGAAGCGAACACCCTGGCATCAAAATCGAGTGATTCTGAACTTACCCGGGTATCGGTCGATCTCAAGGTGTTGATTGAGCAGATGCGTGAACAGGTCCAAAACATCGAATAAAGAAAGGTAGTCAATGAGTTCACAGGACGGACAGGCGCTCTATTCGGGCACCTTATATATCATTTCCGCACCTTCGGGGGCAGGTAAGACCAGTCTGGTGAAGATGTTGGTGGAGTCGATAGACGATATCCGCGTCTCGGTTTCCCACACCACGCGCCAGATGCGCCCCGGCGAGATTGACGGAGTTAATTACAATTTCGTCGAAATCGCCGTTTTCGAGCAGATGGTGAAAGGCGAGGCGTTTCTCGAACATGCCCAGGTATTTGATAATTACTACGGTACCTCGCGCGACTGGGTCGAACGACAGCTGCGCGAAGGGATTGATGTCATTCTCGAGATTGACTGGCAGGGGGCACAGCAAGTGCGACCGCGTATGCCTGGTTGTGTCAGTGTCTTCATTCTGCCGCCTTCCCGTGACGAGTTGATCCGCCGGCTGCGCGGCCGTGGTCAGGACAGTGAGGAGGTGATACAGCGCCGCTTCAGCGATGCGGTAACGGATATGTCCCACTACACAGAATACGATTATGTAGTGATTAATGACGATTTTGATGAGGCGCTGACCGACTTGGCGGCGATTATGCGCGCACGCCGCCAGCGACGAGAGGTGCAGCGAGTGCGTCAGAGCGAGCTGCTGGCGGAGTTGCTGCAATAATCAGGCAAGGTTTTTGTGTATAATGCCAAGTTCTTTTGAATAATTTGAGTTGCTTACGGAGTGAATCAGCATGGCACGTGTGACCGTTGAAGATTGTCTGGAAAATGTAGATAACCGTTTTGAATTGGTAATGGTGGCCACCAAGCGTGCGCGCCAATTGGCCAATGGCAAAGAGCCATTGGTAGCGCGTGAAAATGACAAGCCGACAGTGCTTGCATTACGTGAGATTGCCGAAAATCTGATCACTCCTGAAATACTGGAAGAGCCAGTCGAAGAAGAAATTGATGAAGATGCTATCGTCGCTGATGCAGAGATACTAGCCGAGACAACTCAGGTTGTTGAGGAGGGTGGCAACAAGGTCTGAGTTCAGGAGACCTGCTTTTGAGTACAAGTGAGTCCGCTGAAAAGAATCTAGTCTCCACGCACGAAAGCCTGGAGCCCATGTTTGACGGGCTCCGCAACGAAATCGAGAAATATCTGGAGCCCGGTAAGATCGAAATGATCCACCGGGCTTTTTTATTTGGGGCGGAATCCCACAAAGAACAAAAACGTAAATCCGGCGAGCCTTACATCACTCACCCACTGGCCGTCGCTACGCTCATGGCCGAAATGCGTTTCGATACTGAAACCATCATTGCAGCTATCCTGCATGATGTCATTGAAGACACGCCAGTCGCCAAGGAGGAGATTATCTCGGTCTTTGGTGAAGAAGTGGCCGCGCTGGTTGATGGTGTTACCAAACTAACCAAAATAAATTTCGAGTCCAAAGCCGAAGCGGAAGCGGAGAGCATGCGCAAGATGCTGATGGCGATGGTGCGTGATATTCGTGTCATGTTGATCAAGCTTACCGACCGGTTGCATAACATGCGCACCCTCGGTTTTATGCGCCCGGATAAGCGGCGCCGCATTGCCAGAGAAACGCTGGACATCTATGTGCCGATTGCCAGCCGCCTCGGTTTGAATTCCATGCGCCTGGAGCTGGAAGACCATGGTTTTGCAGCCCTCTATCCGGAACGGCATCGTATTTTGGTGGATGCGATTAAAAGGGCCCGCGGAAACCGGCGCGAGATCGTTGAGAAGATCGAGTCTGGTATCGCTGAGCGTCTGGAACAGGAAGGACTCTCTGGCCGGGTCACTGGCCGGGAAAAACATATCTATAGTATCTATCAGAAAATGCGCCGCAAGGGCCTGCCGTTTGCCGAGGTCTATGACGTCTATGCCTTCCGCATCATCGTGGATTCCGTGGATATGTGCTATCGCGTTTTAGGTGCCATACACAATCTATACAAGCCGGTGCCGGGCAAGTTCAAGGATTACATTGCCATCCCCAAGGCCAACGGTTATCAGTCCTTGCATACGGTCTTGTTTGGCCCCTTTGGCGTGCCAGTCGAGGTGCAGATTCGCACCGCGGAGATGGAAAAAGTGGCCGAAGCTGGGGTGGCAGCCCATTGGCTTTACAAGACAGGGGATGAGTCCGGTTACGGCACGCATGCCCGTGTGCGCGAGTGGATGCGCAGTGTGCTGGAGATGCAGCAGAATGCCGGTGATTCCCTCGAGTTTCTGGAAAACGTCAAGATTGATCTGTTTCCGCGCGAAGTTTATGTGTTCACTCCAAAGGGTGAAATCATGGTACTCAAGCGCGGTGCCACACCAGTGGATTTTGCCTATGCGGTACATACGGATGTGGGCAATCGCTGTGTCGCCGCCAAGATCGATCGTAAACTGGCGCCGCTGCGTACGCCACTAATGAATGGTCAGACCGTCGAGGTAGTCACTGCGGGAAATGCCAGCCCCAACCCAGCCTGGCTTAATTTTGTCGTGACGGGTAAGGCGCGCGCCAACATCCGCAACTATCTTAAGAATCTGCGTCGGGATGAGGCCGTGGAACTGGGTCAGCGTTTGCTGGACAATGAGTTGGCGACCTATTCTGCCACATTTAATAAGCTGCCTGTCGAATTGGTGAACGAGTTGTTAGCAGAGCTCAAAATCGAATCGACAGATCATTTGATGGAAGAAATCGGTTTGGGTAATCGTATGGCAGTCTTGGTGGCGCGACGACTAATGCCCAAAGATGAAGATGTTACTACTCCGCAGCAAAAACGCGGCCTGAAAAAACGACTCAGTCGCTACATGCCGTCGTGGTTGTGGGGTGAGAAAACCGATACTACACGTCCGCTCATGATTAAGGGCACTGAAGGCATGGTGGTCAATTTTGCCAAGTGTTGCCGGCCAATTCCGGGGGATCCGATTGTCGGATTTGTTACCTCGGGCCGTGGCATCGTTATCCATACCGAGACGTGTAAAAATGTGGCCGAATATCGTAAGCTGCCGGAAAAATGGATCGAGACCCAATGGGAAGAAGGGGTCAAGGGTGATTTCGCGGTGGAAGTGCGGGTTGAGGTAATGAACCAGCGCGGTGTGCTGGCCACAGTTGCCGCGGCAATCGCCGAGATGGGTGGCAACATCGACAACGTCAACATGGAAGAACGCGATGGCCGCCACAGCAGTATGACCATGGTGATCGAGGTGCATAGCCGCCAGCATCTGGCCAACCTGATGCGCAAGATTAGAGGTATTGATCCTGTGCTTAGAATTGTTCGTACACGCGGCTAGAATAACAACAATCAATATAAATACAGAGAGAGGGAGTTTCATGGGGCGCGAAATCATTCAAACTGACAAGGCACCAAAAGCGATTGGTACGTATTCGCAGGCTGTGAAAGTCGGTACGACGGTTTACCTGTCAGGGCAAATCCCGCTGATTCCGGAAACCATGGAGCTGGTCGAAGGCGATATGGAGGCCCAGATTCGCCGTGTCTTTGATAATCTGCTGGCAGTGGCCGAAGCCGCAGGCGGCAGCTTGCAGGATATCGCCAAGCTGAATATTTTTCTTACGGACCTGGGTCACTTTGCCTTGGTGAATCAGGTCATGGCGGATTATTTTCAGCAACCTTATCCGGCGCGTGCCGCAATTGGCGTGGCCTCACTACCTAAAGCTGCGGCGCTGGAAATGGATGCAATTCTGGAGCTGGATGGCTGATTCAACAGCATCATCCACAACAGATTGTTCTCAACATGAGCGATCTGGTTACGTAGCTATCAATGAGTCTCGCAGTTTCACTCACCAATCTTAAGGGTGTCGGCCCTCGTGTGGCCGAGCGCCTTGAACGTCTGGGCCTGCACTCCGTCGAAGATCTTCTTTTTCACCTGCCTTACAAATATCAGGATCGTACGCGCATTGTGCCGATTGGCTCGCTACGCCCCGGCGCAGAAGTGGTGATCGAAGGCGAGATAGAGGCGAGCGATATCAAGTTTGGTAAACGTCGTTCACTGTTATGTCGCATCAGCGATGGCAGCGGCAGTCTGCTGCTGCGTTTTTTTCATTTTTCAGCCAAACAGCAATCTGCGTTGCAACGAGGTGTGCGTCTGCGTTGTTATGGTGAGGTTCGGCGTGGCCCCGCCATGTTGGAGATGGTGCACCCGGAGTATCGGCAAATCAGCGAAGCGGCTGTCGTCGCCGTTGACGAAAATCTGACCCCCGTTTATCCGGTGACCGAAGGCGTGGCGCAAAAAAGTTTGCGCCAACTGGCCGAACAGGCCTTGGCTTTGTTGAAGCAGGATAAAGTAGAAGATTATTTGCCTGGTGAGTTGTTAGAAGAATTGGGTTTGCCAAGCCTGCAACAGGCGCTGTTAGAAGTACATCAACCATCCCCTGAAACAGCAGTTGCTGAATTACTAGCAGGCAACCATCCGGCCCAACAGCGTTTGGCGCTGGAGGAGTTGTTGGCTCATCACCTTAGTTTGCGTCAATTAAGACACAAGGTGCAGCAACACACCGCACCACCGTTACAGCCCGAGGGCAGGTTGCGGCAGCAGTTGCTAGATCTATTGCCATTTACCTTGACCGCTGCCCAGCTGCGTGTGATCAAGGAGATTGATGCCGATCTTGCCAAGCCCTTCCCCATGCAACGCCTGGTGCAGGGGGACGTGGGCTCAGGCAAGACGGCAGTGGCAGCCGCCGCCGCGCTGCATGCAATTGAGGCGGGTTATCAGGTGGCAGTAATGGCGCCGACCGAGCTGTTGGCGGAACAGCATCTGCAAAACTTTACGGCTTGGCTGCAGCCGATCGGGCTGAAGCTTGCCTGGCTTAGCGGCAAGTCGGGGGCGAAACAGCGGCGCGAAAATCTGGCATTGCTGGAGAGTGGTGGGGCGGCGCTGGCGGTGGGTACCCATGCCTTGTTTCAGGATGAGGTCGAATTTAATCAGCTCGGCTTGGTGATTGTGGATGAGCAACATCGATTTGGGGTGCACCAGCGCCTAGCGTTGCGTGAAAAGGGCAGTCATGATGGCCGGGTGCCGCATCAGTTGATTATGACGGCGACACCCATCCCGAGAACCCTGGCGATGACGGCCTATGCCGATCTCGATAGTTCGGTGATCGATGAGCTGCCCCCGGGCCGAACCCCGGTCGAGACCGTGGTTATTTCCGACCAGCGGCGTGATGAGGTGGTGGCGCGTGTCCATCGCGCCTGTGCCCAGGAGGGGCGCCAGGCCTACTGGGTCTGTTCCCTGATTGAAGAGTCGGAGGTGTTGCAGTGTCAGGCGGCAGAAGAGACGGCGGCTTTGTTGGCAGAGGCATTGCCGGATCTGGCAATTGGCCTGGTGCATGGCCGTCTTAAACCTGCTGAAAAAGAGGCGCTGATGGCGCGTTTCAAGTCAGCCGAGCTTGATTTGCTGGTGGCGACCACGGTGATTGAAGTGGGGGTGGATGTGCCCAATGCCAGCCTGATGATCATCGAAAATGCCGAGCGTTTTGGTCTGGCTCAGCTGCATCAGCTGCGTGGCCGGGTGGGACGCGGCAGCATCAGTAGCAGTTGTGTTTTGATGTATCATAAGCCCCTTTCGCAGCAGGGTAAGTTGCGTTTGGCGGCCCTGCGGGAAACCAATGATGGTTTTGAAATTGCCCGGCGTGATCTTGAGCTGCGTGGCCCAGGCGAAGTATTGGGCACGCGTCAAAGTGGGATGTTACGGTTGCGCATTGCTGATCTGGAACGGGATAAGGACTTGTTACCTGATGTAGCCCGCCTGGCAACAGCGCTATTGCAGCGTTGGCCGCAGAACGTGGCGCCGTTGATTCAACGCTGGCTTGGTGATAGCCAACGCTATGGTGATGTTTAATACAGGCACGATGTTGAAACGCTTTTCTACAGGTAAAACGGGACTTGAGCCACGCTGGCGTATGGGGCATGGCGTGCGCCCGGCTGATTTGTTGGATGAGATGGCTGTTTGGCTATTTGACAGTGAATCTCTGACCAAACGTCTGCGTCAGGCCGGTGGTGGCGAATTTAGGGTTCGATTGTTAAAGCAGCAATTTGAACGGCCACTGTTTTGTGAGCGGCGCGCCCTTGGCATGCCTGACCGTGCCAGTGCCCTGGTGCGGCAGGTGCATTTATATTGCGGCGATGAGATTAAGGTTTATGCCCGCACTGTTATGCCGTTGTCTGTACTGCGAGGCCGCTCACGCGGTCTGGCCCGGCTTGGGGGCAGGCCATTGGGCGAGATGTTGTTTCGGGATAAGTCGATGGTCCGCAGCCCGATGGAAATCGCAAAAGTCGAGCCGGGAGACCTGTTTTATCATTGGGGTGTGCCTGAAGACGAAACGCAGCATGGGCAAATTTGGGGCAGGCGATCAGTGTTTCGTCTCGCCGGCCGACCGCTATTAGTAAATGAAGTGTTCCTGCCCCCTGTTCCCAGAGTGGTAGGATTTAGAATTAAGCATAAGGTTTGAGAGTGGAAACAGTAAATCAGCAGCGCTGGCGTGGCTATTATTTGCTAATGCGGCTTGATCGGCCGATTGGCACCATGCTGTTGTTATGGCCGGCTTTGTGGGCTTTGTGGATTGCTGGTGAGGGTCATCCCAACTGGTGGGTGGTCACGGTATTTGTGGTGGGTGTGTTTTTAATGCGATCGGCTGGTTGCGTGATCAATGATTATGCGGATCGTGAATTTGATCCGTTTGTGGAGCGTACCCGCAATCGACCACTGGCGGTGGGCATGGTGACACCGAAGGAGGCATTGGTGTTATTTGTCGTATTGTCGCTAACTGCCTTTGCATTGGTGCTGACCCTGAACTGGTTGACCGTGATGATGTCCTTCGTTGGAGCAGCACTGGCGGCCAGCTATCCCTTTATGAAACGTCTGACCTATCTGCCGCAGGTCTATCTCGGCCTGGCTTTTGGCTGGTCGGTACCGATGGCCTTTACCGCCTTGACAGGTGAAGTGCCTGTAGTTGCCTGGTTGTTGCTGATAGTGACTGTGTTGTGGGCGACGGCCTACGATACCATGTATGCCATGATTGACCGGCCCGACGATCTAAAGATTGGTGTTAAGTCGACAGCCATTCTGTTTGGTGAGGCAGATCGTGCCATTATCGGTATCATCCAGGTGATGATGGTGGTGGTGTTGATTATTATTGGTCAACAGCTGGATCTGGGGGCAAGCTATTTTGTCGCCATACTGGTGGCGGGTTTGTTTATGCTCTACCAGCAACATCTGATTAAGAATCGGGATGCCATGCAGTGTATGCGGGCGTTCCGTAATAATAACTGGGTCGGTGCAGTTATTTTTTTAGGCCTGTTAGGACATTACATTTGAGTTGTCTTCCTAGGGCCTGTTAACACTAATTACAAAGGGGTCCTAGCAGATAGTCACCGCTTGAGTCATTCATCATGTTGGAATTCATAGTAGCAGTTATTACCGGTTTTGTTTTTTTAGCCTGGGGCGCAGATCGATGTGTTATGGGAGCATCGGCGACGGCGCGTAATTTTGGCGTGTCACCTCTGGTGATCGGTTTGACCATTGTTGGCTTTGGTACCTCGGCACCGGAGATGCTGGTTTCGGCAATGGCTGCGTGGAACGGCAATACCGGCCTCTCAATTGGTAATGCACTGGGTTCTAATATCACCAATATCGCCCTAGTGTTAGGGGTGACCGCTTTGGTGGTTCCGTTGAATGTGCAGTCGGATATTGTGCGGCGCGAGATTCCCATCTTGCTGGCAGTGTCGTTATTGGCCTTTTTGTTAATGAATGATGGCAATCTGGGCCGGCTGGACGGTGCCCTGTTGATGCTCGGCATGGCCTTGATGATCTACATGGTCATGAGCCTGGGTATGAAGTCGCGAAAGGGTGATCCGCTCGAAGGTGAATTTGAAGATGAGATGCCAGAGGTCATGTCAACGGCCAAAGCGATGTTCTGGCTAGTCTTCGGTCTATTGATTTTACTGGCATCCTCACGTGTATTGGTGTGGGGGGCTGTCAACATCGCCCAGGCCTTTGGTGTGAGTGATCTGATCATTGGACTAACCATTGTCGCCATCGGCACCAGCATGCCGGAACTGATGGCCTCAGTGATGAGTACCCTCAAGAATGAACCTGATCTCGCTTTGGGTAATATCATTGGCTCTTGCATGTTTAATTTGTTGGGGGTGTTAAGTCTGCCCGGATTAATAAGTCCGGGTGGTTTTTCGCATGAAGTATTAGAGCGCGATTTTCCCTGGATGATTGGACTGACGCTGGCCCTGTTTGTCATGTCTTATGGTTTTCGTGCGCCAGGAAGAATTAATCGCCTTGAGGGTGGGGTTTTGCTAACGGCCTACATTGTTTATATGGTATTGCTATATTTTGCAACCATGGCCTGACGAGGAGGGATTCATGCAATCGCTAGAGATTAAAGTGAATAATGTTAAATGTAATGGTTGCGCCGCAAACATTAAGAATGGCTTGGCTGTGCTTGGTGGGATTGATGATATTGAGGTTGATGTCGATAGTGGTGCGGTGACAATCAACGGCGCCGATCTAGACCGGCCAAGTATTACCCACAAACTGTCCGAGCTTGGCTACCCTGAAGCAGACTAAGGTAAACAGCGTGAAACAAAAGCAGCAGGCCCTGATACTGGATCAGGTCAAACGCGACAGACTCAAGCAATTGGGTACAGCGGTTGTAGAAACTGAGGCGGCGGCGGTAGAAGCGCTCAAGGCGCGAATTGATGGAGACTTTATTCAAGCCTGTGAATTGATGCTCGCCTGCGAGGGCCGCATTGTTGTGATAGGCATGGGTAAATCCGGTCATATCGGCAGCAAGATTGCCGCAACCCTGGCCAGTACCGGCAGCCCTGCATTTTTTGTCCATCCAGGCGAGGCAAGTCATGGTGATCTGGGTATGATTACGCCCAAAGATGTGGTCATGGCGTTTTCAAATTCCGGAGAGACGGAAGAGATTCTTACTATATTGCCGCTGATCAAACGCCTCGGCGTGCCATTAATCGCACTGACTGGCAATGTAAATTCCAGTTTGGGTAAAGCCGCAGATGTCCATATCGATGTCAGTGTTGAGCAAGAAGCCTGTCCCCTGGGTCTGGCGCCGACCTCCAGCACCACGGTTTCGCTGGTAATGGGTGACGCGCTGGCGGTTGCTATGCTGGAACATCGTGGCTTTACCGCTGAAGATTTTGCCCGCTCTCACCCTGGGGGTCGCCTGGGACGGCGTTTGTTGTTATTGATTCGCGACATCATGCACACTGGTGATGAGTTGCCCAGCGTAAAAGATGATGTGTTATTGGTAGATGCCTTGATGGAAATGAGCCGCAAGGGCTTGGGAACGACCGCGGTAGTAGATCAGCAAAACAAGCTGGTGGGTATTTTTACCGATGGTGATTTGCGCCGCGCGGTGGATCAGGGAGTGGATATCTATCACGCCAAGGTGGGTGAGCTGATGACCCGCAATGGCCGCACGGTTGGGCCTGATGAGTTAGCGGCCGAGGCTTTGCACTTAATGGAAACGTATAAGATTAATGCCTTATTGGTAGTTGATCAAAATAAACTATTGGTGGGTGCCCTCAATATGCATGACTTATTGCGGGCCGGGGTGGTCTAACAGCGGGAGTCAAAATGAAAGACATCTTAGCGAGAGCGGCACGAATTAAACTGGTGATTTTTGATGTGGATGGTGTGCTGACAGACGGTGGCCTGTTCATGGATAAAGATGGCCATGAATACAAGAAATTCAATTCACGCGATGGACACGGCATGAAGATGTTGCAACAGACCGGGGTTGAAATTGCCATCATAACTGGCCGAACTTCCACGGTTGTCGAGCATCGAATGAATGGTCTCGGCGTTAAACATGTTTATCAAGGCCAGCTCGATAAACGAATTGCCTTTAATCAATTGATTGAGCAGTTTGGGATTAGCGCAGATGAAGTTGCCTACGTTGGCGATGATGTGGTTGATCTGCCGGTAATGCGTAAAGTAGGGTTGGCAGTGGCGGTGCAGGATGCGCATACGCTAACCAAACAGCATGCGCACTGGCAAACTCAGAATGTCGGCGGCCGTGGTGCCGCACGTGATATCTGTGAGTTGATTATGGAAGCCCAGGGCACGCTTGAAGGACAAATGAGCAAGTACTTGGAGGATTGATAAGCGAGTGCGCTCATTGCCGACAAAGCGTCATATTACTCTTTGGATTTTGTTGCTATTGGCTGTGCTGAGTTGGTGGTTGCAGCGCCAGGAGGGCCAATCGTTTCAGCCGCCAGAGAAAGGTGAATCTCTGGTGATGGATTTCTCATTCTCAGATTTTGTCATCACTGCGATGGATAATAATGGTGAGCCCAAGCATCGCTTGTTAGGCAAATCAATGATTCATTATGTCGACACGGATTTTGCTGAGCTGACTGAACCCCGTCTCGAGGTTTATCGCGAGATGGAGCTTGAGCCGATGACGCTCGATTCCGAACGTGCCCTGATCTATCAGAATGGCGATTCTGTATTGTTACAGGGTGAGGTCGTGCTGCTGCGGCATGATGAAGCCAGAGAGAATATTATGAAAGTGCTAACCCGTGATGTTTGGGTATATCACGACCAGGAATTTGCCGAGACCGGTGAAAGGGTCACTATTACTGACAACATGGGCATCACGACTGCAAAAGGTATGAAGTTGGATATGAAGGCTGGAACTATCGAATTGTTAGCGGAAGTCAGAGGTGAATATGTGTTGCAGTAGACTTGCTGTGTTTGCGCTGCTGTTAATGTTCACATCGTTGACTTTGGCGCAGGACCTACGCGAAGAACCCATATATATCGAGTCCGATAGCCTTAAAATCGATGACATTAAGGGCATCAGCACCTACCAGGGCAATGTGGTATTTCGCCATGGACCGGATACCGTCAAGGCTGACAAAGTGGTGATCTACACTGAACAGCGCAAGGATGTGAAAAAAATTGTCGCGACGGGCAAGCCGGCCCGATTCGATCGATATGCCGAATTATTAGAGGATCAATCCTGGGGAGAGGCCGAGATAATTGAATATTATGCCGACAAGGCACTGGTCATATTCAACAAAGAAGCAAAATTCCAGCAAGGTGATAACCAGTTTTCTGGCAACCGGGTCGAATACGAGTTAGACAAAAAGCTTGTCAAAGCGGGTAAGAGCGTTGCCGGTGAAGGGAGGATAAAAATGATTATCCATCCACCTGGTAAAGATGACCCACAGACGCCGGAGCCACAATGAGTGTTCTCGGGGCAGAGGCAATTTTTAAATCCTACCGTTCGCGCCAGGTTGTGGGTGGTGTTTCCCTGGAAGTGAATAGTGGCGAAGTGGTGGGCCTGCTTGGCCCCAATGGCGCCGGTAAAACCACCTGCTTTTATATGATTGTGGGTTTGGTTCCGTGTGATAAAGGTCGCTTATATGTTGATGACCATGATATTACTGCGTTGCCCATGCATGCCCGCGCCCGCATGGGGATTGGCTATTTACCTCAAGAGGCCTCAGTTTTTCGCAAATTGAGTGTGGAAGATAATATTATGGCGATTTTGCAGGTCCAGCCAGGCCTGGATAAGCCGGCGCGTGAAGAGCTGCTTGAAAACCTGTTGGATGAACTGCATATCGGCCATATTCGTGAGACCCTCGGGATGAGCCTTTCCGGAGGTGAGCGCCGCCGTGTCGAGATTGCCCGGGCGCTGGCCATGCAGCCTAGTTTTATCTTGCTGGATGAGCCGTTTGCCGGTGTCGACCCGATTTCCGTTATTGATATTCAGCGTATAATCAGTCACTTGCAAAAAAGGAATATCGGTGTCCTGATAACGGACCATAATGTTCGTGAAACGCTTGGGATATGTGGGCGGGCCTACATAATGAGCGAGGGGAAAGTGATCGCTCAAGGCAATCCTGAAGAGGTGCTGGATAACGATCACGTGCGCAAGGTCTACCTGGGCGAGCATTTTCGACTTTAAGACTTGCTCAACCCTCAATTGATTGCCTTAATTCGTTGATTTCTAAATTGCAATACTGATATCAAACCCTTATCTGCGTTAAAATTTATGTTTTAGTAAAGTGGTTCGATGAAACATACTGAAGTCGAGTAGGAAAAAATAACTAGCGCATGAAACAGTCACTCCAGCTTCGTTTAGGTCAGCACCTGACCATGACACCGCAATTGCAGCAAGCGATTCGTTTGTTACAGCTATCCACGTTAGATTTGCAGGCTGAAATTCAAGAGGCTCTGGAAAGCAATCCATTGCTTGAGATGAATGAAGATAGTGATTCTGATTCTGCCCCTGGCGAAGATAACTGGAATGAGGCCAATGCTGAGTCCGTCAACGGTAGCGACTCACTCAGCGGGACCGAATTTGAGTCTACTGCTCCGATCGAGGAGACGCCTAAGGGCACTGACTCGCAGGAATCAACCGTCGATTTGCAAAGCCCCGACATGCCCGATGACCTGCCCGTGGATAGTAACTGGGAAGACGTCTATGAAAGTGTGTTGCCTGCTACCAGTGCCAGTGCCAGTGCCCCCGCCAGTGATGATTACCGCGGGTTTGAAAACCAGAGTGGTGGTGAAGAGAGCTTGCAAGATCACCTGCTGTGGCAAATGCGCCTGACTCCCTTCAGTGACACAGACCGGATTATTGCTGAAGCCATCATCGACTCAATCAATGAAGATGGTTATCTTGCCGGTACCCTGGATGACATTATGCAAGGGCTTGATCTGGGCGAAGACGTTGATATTGAAATTGAAGAGATGGAAGCTGTGCTGCATCAGGTGCAGAATTTTGATCCAGTCGGGGTGGCAGCGCGAGATCTACAAGAATGCCTTTTACTCCAGCTCAAGCAATTTGATGCGTCACAACAAGAGGTGGCGGATGCGCTCGAGCTGGTCAGTGAATATATTGAGCTGTTAGGCAGTCGCGATTACAACCAATTGATGCGCAAGATGAAAATCTCACGTGAAGCTTTGCAAGAGGCGATTCTCGTGGTGCAGTCAGTCAATCCGCGCCCCGGGGGTGTAATCGCCTCGGCACCGGCAGAATATATTGTGCCGGATGTGAATGTTAGAAAGCACAATGGCAAATGGCGGGTAGAGCTTAATTATGAGGCAGTGCCGCAATTGAAGGTGAATGCCCAGTATGCCGGGCTGATTCGTCGTGCTGACAGCAGCGCCGACAACACCTATCTGCGTAATCATTTACAAGAGGCGCGCTGGTTTATCAAGAGCTTGGCCAGCCGCAACGAAACCCTGCTTAAAGTTTCAACGGCAATTGTTGAACGCCAACGAGGATTTCTCGAGCATGGTGAAGAGGCAATGAAGGCGCTGGTGCTGAATGATATCGCCGAAGAGCTCGAAATGCATGAATCGACAATTTCGCGAGTGACTACCCGTAAATACATGCATACCCCCCGTGGAATTTTTGAACTAAAATACTTTTTCTCCAGTCATGTTTCCACTGCCTCTGGGGGAGCGTGCTCATCAACGGCCATTCGCGCCTTGATCAAGAAATTGATTTCGGCTGAAAACCAGGGCAAACCATTAAGCGATAGTAAAATCGCAAAAATATTAGAAGGGGAGGGGATCAACGTAGCGCGCCGGACAGTGGCAAAATATAGAGAAGCCATGTCCATACCACCATCAAATGAGCGCAAACGATTGATATAACTTAATAGGGTTGAAGTAGATAAGTTAAGAAGAAAAACATGGAAATTTCAGAATTATTAACAACTGATCGAATTGTATGCAGTTGTGCCGTGAGCAGTAAAAAGCGAGCCCTTGAGGCGATCAGTAGTCTGTTGGCGGAGGTGACCGAAGCTGAATTGTCAGAGACTGATATCTTTGACGGGCTATTGGCGCGTGAACGGCTTGGCAGTACCGGTTTGGGGCATGGTGTGGCTATCCCGCATGGGCGTTTTAAGGATATAACAGAAGCGCTTGGTGTGTTTATTAAGTTTGACAACGCGGTTGATTTTGATGCCATTGACAGTGAGCCGGTTGATTTGGTGTTTGCGCTGATGGTGCCGGAAGAGTCAACTGAAGAGCATTTACAGCTGCTGGCCTCCCTGGCGGAGATGTTTAGCGATGCCTCAATCCGTGATCGTTTGCGTCAAAGCACAAGTTCCGCTGAAATCGAAAACATAATGCGCAATTGGCGCGCGTCCAGTCATAAGGTCGCGACTTCCAGTTAATCGTTTCATTATGACCGAGCCTACTCTTTCGCGGCCAGGTGTAATGCTGGATGTGCTTGGCCAGGGCATCCTGCTACAGGGTGAAAGCCGCATCGGCAAAACCGATCTTGCCCTGGGTTTGGTAGACCGGGGCCATCAATTGGTGGCAGATGACCTGGTTGAAATTTTCAGTCAGAATGAAAGCCTCCATGTTCGCAGTCAATCCGGTTTTGAGGGCTTTCTGGAAGTGGCGGGTCTGGGGATAGTAAATCTGGCAATGCTGTATGGTGATCAGGCAGTGGTGAGTCAGGTGCCTTTGAATCTAGTGTTATCACTTGAAAAGGGTATATCAGAACATTACGACCATCTTCAGCCCATGGCGTTTGAATGGCATGCGCTGGGGATATCTGTGCCAGCCTGGCGCTTGCCGTGTTCTGAGCAGCGTAATATGCCCCTAATTGTCGAAATGGCAGTGCGCTTGAATCGTGCCCGTCAGCAGGGCTATGATGCAAGTGCGGATTTTCAATCGAGGTTGGCCTGTCTGCTAACTGAGGGGGCGGCATGAAGTTGGTGATTGTCAGTGGTTTGTCCGGTTCCGGCAAAAGCATCGTCTTGCATTCACTCGAAGACCTGGGTTTTTATTGTATTGATAACCTGCCATTAAGCCTTTTACCTTCATTTGCTACACAAATTTCTAGTTCGCCACGGCGTAACTATGAGCATGCGGCTGTTGGTATAGATGCTCGAAACCTGACTGATGATTTTGACAGCTTTCCCGATTTGCTGGCTGAAATTCGAACAGTGGGGGTTGGGTGTGAGATTCTGTTTTTACAGGCAGACGATAACACCCTGATTAAGCGTTTCAGCGAAACACGACGTAAACACCCATTAACTCGTGATGGCATCTCATTAGCGGAAGCGATTAGCCATGAACGCAAGCTGCTCGCTGCTCTGGCGGTGAATGCAGACTGGTGTATTGATACCAGCCATACCAATGTGCATCAACTGCGCGATTTGGTGCGCGAGCGGATGTTGAAAGAGGCGCGTTCGCTAACATTGACCTTCATGTCATTCGGTTTTAAACATGGTATTCCGGTGGATGCGGATTTTGTTTTTGATGTGCGTTGTTTGCCTAATCCACACTGGGTACCACAATTACGTGCCCTGACTGGCCTCGATCAAGAGGTTAAGCAGTTTTTGGAGCAGCAGTCTCTGGTGGAAGAGATGTATGATGATCTCAAAGATTTTATTGAAAGATGGATGCCACGCTTTCAAGCCGATAATCGCGCCTACATGACGATCGCGATTGGTTGTACTGGAGGTCAGCATCGATCGGTTTATTTGGCGCGGCGGATCGCAGACTATTTTCAAAAATCTAATCTTGAAGTATTGGTAAGGCACCGGGAATTGTCATGACGGCTGGGTTATTGCTTATTACCCACGATACTGTCGGTGTATCACTGGTTGAAACAGCCTCAACTATCCTAGGTATGTGTCCTATGGCGTTGGAAATCATTTCAGTGTCACCTGGCTGTGACCCTGAGGATGCGCTTGAAAAAACACGCGCTGCCGTTAGACGGCTGGACACCGGTGGCGGTGTGCTTGTCTTGACGGATATGTATGGATCCACGCCAAGTAATGTTGCCAATTATCTATGTGGCGATGCAACCATAAAAGTGGTGGCCGGGCTTAATTTGCCTATGCTGGTGCGGGTGCTCAACTACCCTGCCTTATCTCTTGACGAGTTGGTTTATAAAGCAGTTTCAGGTGGCAAAGATGGCATTTTTGCCTGTCTGCCAGATCGCTGTGATACATAAACAGATAGAAATCATTAATAAGCTTGGCCTGCATGCACGGGCAGCATCCAAGTTTGTTAAATTGGCCAGCCGCTATCAGAGCAAGGTTTTGCTGCGCAAGGGAGACCGCGAATCGAATGGTAAAAGCATCATGGGTGTCATGATGTTGGCAGCCAGTAAAGGTACGCAACTCGAACTTATTATTGATGGCATTGATGAACAAGAAACGATAGAGGCATTGGAAGCTCTTATATCAGACTACTTTGGTGAAGGTGAATAAGCCCGTATGTCTCACCAGGCGGCCATATATAAACACAAGCTTAGGGAAAGGCTGGGTGTTATGCATTATTCGCGATTTGTATTTTATTCAAGCGTTCGGCCTGTCCCGGCCCTGGCTTGTCTCTGCGCACCTGAACTTGCTCTTTACTCAATTGGTAGTCGTGACTACCAATTTCGCTCCAGAACAGCGTTCAGGCGCACGGATCCGGCGCCAGCATCCGCTACCCTGGTGAGACATACGGGCTAGGGATATGGCTAGCCTGAGCTTAAACGGGGTAGGTGTTTCACGGGGCGTTGCTATCGGCAAGGCCTATTTGTTGCAGCGCGATCAGCTTAAGGTGCGTGAATACCTGATTCCTCCCAGCCTGGTCAAGGCTGAGCAAGAGCGCTTTAGGCAGGCGGTTGATATTGCCAAAGAACAGCTGGCAGAGGTGCGCCAAAAAATTCCTGCAACCACCCCGGTTGATATTGTCTCTTTTATTGATACCCATCTATTGATGTTGAGTGACAAGGCGCTGGCAAAAGATCCAGTCAAGCTGATCGATGAGCGTGGCTGCAATGCTGAATGGGCTCTGAAGCTGCAACGTGATGCCTTGGTGGCGGTGTTCGAAGAGATGGACGATCCCTACCTGCGTACTCGCAAAGATGATGTCGATCATGTCGTCAATCGCATTCAACGCATCTTGCTGAATCAAAATGACAACATACAGATCATGTTGGATGGTCGTCTTAAAGATAGTGTCATTATTGCGGACGATTTGTCTCCGGCAGATACGGTGACAATGCAGAATGAAGGAATCGTAGCCTTTGTTACTGAGTTTGGAGGCCCCAATTCCCATACCACCATTCTGGCGCGCAGCTTGGGCATTCCCGCAGTTGTCGGTGTCAAAAATGCACTGCGTTATTTGCAGCAGGGCGAGACCTTGGTGGTAGATGGCTATTATGGTGCGCTACTGGCTAGCCCGGATAAAACTGGTATGGCGCACTATCAACAGCGTCAACGAGCAGAACGTCGCCATCATGCCGAGCTGAGCAAGTTAAAAGAGTTGCCCGCGATCAGTCGTGACGGACTGGTTATCTCTTTGCATGCCAATATTGAGTTGCCAGAAGACTTGGCAATGATGAATAAGGTGGCGGCTAAAGGCGTGGGCCTTTATCGCACTGAATACCTGTTTATGAACCGCGAGGAGTTGCCGGACGAAGAGGAGCAATACGAAACTTATAAAACCGTGGTTAAGCAACTGCGTGGCCGCCCACTGACTATCAGGACTTTGGATCTGGGAGCAGATAAGACGCTGAGTAAAGAATCCCGCCATGCCTTAAGTTCAGTGGCGAACAATCCGGCCTTGGGGCTACGTGCTATTCGCCTTTGCCTGCGCGACACCGACCTGTTTCTTACACAGCTTAGGGCAATTTTGCGCGTGTCGGCCGACGGGCCTGTCTCTATGATGATTCCGATGGTTGCCAGTGTGCAGGAGTTACAACAGGCGCTAACATTGATAAAACAAGCCAAGGTAGAGTTGCAGGAGCAGGGTAAGGCTTTTGATGATACTTTGCCGGTAGGTGCGATGATAGAAGTACCGGCTGCCGCCATTCTGTCGGACGTGTTTGCAAAATATCTCGATTTTTTCTCTATTGGCACCAATGACCTGGTGCAATACACCATGGCGGCAGATCGCCAGGATAATGCGGTTAGTTATCTGTATCAACCAACTCATCCCGCGGTGTTACGCTTAATCGATATGACCATTAAGGCAGGACATAAAGCAGGTATCCCGGTTTCAATGTGCGGTGAAATGGCAGGCGAATCACGTTATACCCGATTATTGTTGGGGCTGGGTTTGAGCGAGTTCAGTATGCAACCGGCAATGGTGCCGGAAGTGAAAAGCATCGTCCAAAATTCTGATGTGGAGCAGCTGAGTAAAAAAGTGCGTCGTGTGTTGCGAATGTCATCTGCGGCTGATGTTGAAGCCTTTATTGAACTACTTAATAGTCCGTAAGGCCGGTTAACTCTAAATTATTTTTAGTTTAGGGCTGGCGCCTAATATCCAAGCCCCTTAAAATCTTCAGCTGTATCTTTCTCACGGTTGCGCGTGCTTAAACCGGTTCTATTACGTCATGGCTGAAATTCAAGAACAAGAAAAATCACAAAAGCGTTTGCAGCGTTTTTCTGAAGCCCTTGAAAGCGGCCGCCTGATCAATATTCGCCAAATGGTGAATGAACTTCATCCTGCTGAGATTGGCCACCTGCTTGAGTCTTTACCTGGTAATGAGCGTGAACTCGTCTGGGAAATGGTTGATGCAGAAAAAGACGGTGAGATCCTCAGCTACGTCAACGATGATGTGCGCGCCAAGCTGATTCACCAAATGGAAACCGATGAGCTGGTGGCAGCGGCGGAGAGCCTCGACACCGACGATCTGGCTGACATCCTGCAAGACCTGCCTGACATGGTGATCCATGAAGTGTTGCAGTCCATGAGCGAACAGGACCGCTTCCGTCTCGAGGCCGTGTTGTCCTTTCCTGAGGATAGTGCCGGTGGTTTGATGAATATCGACACCGTCACGGTAAGGCCCAATGTCACGATTGATGTTGTGCTGCGCTATCTGCGCCTGCGTGGTGAGTTGCCCGAGATGACCGACCATCTGTTTGTTGTAAATCGTAATGACCAGTTTCTCGGCCTGCTGTCGATTGCCGATATCGTCACCAAGGACCCTAGCCTGATGGTGGGCCAGGTGATGATTCACGATTTTGAACCCATTCACGCGGATATGTCGGAAACAGAGGTGGCAGGACTGTTTGAAAAGCGCGACCTGGTGTCTGCGCCGGTCGTGGATGGTGACGGTAAGTTGCTTGGCCGTATCACCATCGATGATGTGGTTGACGTAATTCGTGATGAGGCTGAACACTCGATCATGAGTATGGCCGGTCTCGATGAAGAGGATGACATCTTCGCCCCGGTTGTGATCAGTTCGCGTCGCCGCGGTATCTGGTTGGGCATCAACTTGGTTACCGCCTTGATTGCCTCCTGGGTAATTGGGTTGTTTGAAGGCACGATCGAGCAGGTGGTCGCCCTGGCGGTCTTAATGCCGATTGTGGCCAGTATGGGTGGCATTGCCGGTAGCCAAACCCTTACCCTGGTGATACGTGGTATGGCCTTGGGGCATATCGGTTCAGCCAATGCCAGGAGAATACTGACCAAGGAACTGGCCGTAGGTGTTCTAAATGGTCTGCTCTGGGCCTTCGTAGTAGCCGTAATCTCAACTATCTGGTTTGGCAATTATATGATCGGAGTCATTATTGCGGCGGCGATGTTGATTAATCTGGTGGCCGCCGCCCTGGCGGGTGCTACGATTCCCTTGATGATGAAAAAGCTGGGCATCGATCCGGCCCTCTCTTCTTCTGTGGTGCTCACCACAGTGACGGATGTTATTGGTTTTTTTGCATTTCTTGGTCTGGCGACATTGGTTCTGCTGTAAACCGTCTCAACTGAGAAACACCCGCAAAAATTTTGTGATTAATCATGAATGGCGCTGCCCGGACGATAATATAAATGTCGTTTTAACCAAGTCGAATTTTCTGACGAAAAGCCATGCCTGAATTATTGATTGCCCGGCAACCCATTTATAACCGTACCCAGCATGCCTATGGTTACGAGCTATTTTATCGCCCAGGTGAAGACGGCGCTGCGGATGTTGCAGATGGTGATGCTAGTCACTCGCACGTGATTCTTAATACTATGACAGAGGTCGGCCTGCAGAATTTGGTGGGCGGGCGTTGTGCCTTTGTCAATTTAAGCCGGGATTTTATTGTCGGCCAATATCCTCTGCCCCTGCCTTCGAATCAGGTTGTGATCGAAATTCTGGAATATGAGGAAATCGACAAAGCGTTGATATCAGGCATCAGATGGTTGATTAAACAGGGCTATACCATTGCCTTGGATCACTTTATTTATCGCGAAGCGGTACTGCCATTGTTGGATCTGGCTCATATCATCAAAATCGATATGCAAGCCATCAGCGAGGATAAGTTGCGTGACCATGTCAGTGCTTTGAAAGAGTACCCCCATCTCAAGCTGCTGGCTGAAAAGATTGAAATTCCGGAAGAGTATGAGTTGTGCAGTGAACTTGGGTTTGACTATTTTCAGGGTTATTTCTTTTCCCGTCCCAAGGTGATTCGCCGAACCCGCTTACCTTCGAATCAGCTGGCCTTAATGCAGTTGTTGGCCGAGGTGCAGCGGCCTGATGCCAATATTCCTAAAATGGAAAGCCTGATCAGCCAGGATGTAGGCTTGAGTTACAAGTTACTGCGTTATATCAATTCGGCATTTTTCGGTTTACCCAAACCGGTCGAGAGTATCCAGCGGGCGGTGGTGTTTCTGGGTATCAAGGTCATCCAGAAATGGGCCTCATTGTTGGTGATGGCGCGCGTGGAAGATAAACCCAACGAGTTAATGGTGACTGCGGTTATTCGCGCTAAGATGTGTGAAATTCTGGCCAAAGCAGTTAATTATAAGGCTGAGGATACCTGTTTTACGGTGGGTTTGTTGTCGGTGTTAGAAGCATTGCTCGATATGCCAATGGAAAAGATATTAGCCATGCTGTCACTCAGCGATGAAGTCAATCAGGCGCTGTTGCGATTTGAAGGAATGCCGGGTAAATTACTCGAACTGACGCTCCACTATGAGTTTGGTGAGTGGGACCAACTCGAATACCCGGAGCTGGAAGAAGAGATCATCCTGGATGCTTATCTGCAGTCCGTGGCCTGGGCCAGCGAGGCATGTCGTAGTCTGATGGGTGATTAATCAGCGACATTTTAAGATTCACGTTTTAGTAGTAAATTACCGTAATTATCAACCTGGCACTGCCAGCCAGAATCAATAAACGTCGTTGCCACGGTTTCGGTTATCAAGGCAGGGCCGTCAATGCGTTGTCCAGCAGGTAATTTTTCGCGCTCCAGGATCGCTACTGTTTTTTCAATGCCATACAGATTTGCAGTTTGAATCGTGTCTGCAGCGAAAGCCTGCTGCTCAAGTACAGGAATCTCTATCTGCTGCGCCGGCCCATGGGCGTGCAGGCGAATATTTACCAGTTCAACGGGCTGCTGCAGGCGATGACCATAACGCTGCTCATGGCTTTGCTGAAAGGTCTCGGCGCAGCTCTCCAGCTTTTGCCATGGGATGTTGAGGCTAAAGGCCTGGCCACGGTAGCGTAGGTCGAGCGAACGCCGTAACGTAACCTGCTCATTGTTTATCCCTTCGCTGTTCAGGGCAGCGAGTGCCTTGTCTTCGAGACTCTGAAACTCAGTTTCCAGCTTGCTGGTATCAATTTGATCGAGCTGGTTGGCAATGGTTTGAGACAGTTCACGGCTGCGCCGCGCCACCAGCATGCCAAATGCCGACAACACGCCACCCTGGATTGGCACCAGAGCTTGCTCCATTCCCAATGCCTCGGCCAGGGCGCAGACATGCAGGCCACCGGCGCCGCCAAATGGCATTAGGGTAAAACCCTTGGGATCCATGCCACGCTGAATCGAGATCACCCGCAAGGCCTGGCTCATGTGTTCATTGGCCAGGCGAATAATGCCGGCGGCGGTTTCTTCGACACCAAGACCAAGCTGTTGCGCCAGCGTGCTGACGGCGTCATGAGCGGCAGTAACCTCCAATTGCATTTTGCCACCGAGGAAGGCGTCGGCGCGCAAGCGTCCCAGCACCAGGTTGGCATCGGTTACAGTTGCCTGACTGCCACCGCGGCCATAACAGGCCGGGCCTGGGTCAGCACCGGCTGATTCAGGGCCCACTTGCAACAGACCACCGGCATCGACATAGGCGATGGAGCCACCACCGGCGCCAATGGTATGCATGTCGACCATAGGCACTGCCACCGGGTAAGGACCGATATGGCCTTCGTTGGTAAGGCGCAGTTCACCATCGATGAGGGCGACATCGGTTGAGGTGCCGCCCATGTCGAAGGTCAGCAATAATTCGTGCCCAGCGAGATGGCCAATGAAACGTGCACCGGCCAGACCACCAGCCGGGCCAGACAACAACATCCGCACGGCATGACGGCCAGCCTGGCCGGCGGCGATGCTGCCGCCTGAGCTTTGCATTACCGCAATCGGTGTCTGCGGCAGGCGACTGCCAAGACGATTTAAATAGCGTTCCATCAGCGGGCCGATCCAGGCATTGAGCCAGGTGGTGATGCCGCGCTCGTATTCTTTGTATTCGGGCAAAATCTCGGAGGAGCGAGACACAAATATCCCCTCAGGGATGACCGCCTCGATGGCCTTTTCGGCGCGGTCATCGATAAATGAAAACAGCAAATTGATGGCCACTGCCTCGGGTTTGAGTTGCTGCAATTGTTGTTGTAGTTGCTGCAGATCCTGTTCAGTTAATGGTTCGAGCAGTTCACCATTGGCCGCAATCCGGCCACCGGTTTCCAGGCACAGTTCAGCAGGCACAGGCGGAGAAATCGCTTCAGGTTGCAGGTTGTAGAGTTCAGGCCGCGCCTGACGGCCAATGGTGAGCATGTCGCCATGGCCGTGGTTGGTGATAAAGGCAGTGCGCACGCCTTTTTTTTCCAGTGCCGCATTGGTGGCGACGGTAGAGCCATGGATGATGCTTAGCTGCTCAGGGTTGAGTCCCATGTCCTGGATGCCGAGCAGGATCGCCTGTTCCGGCGCATGGGGTGTTGAAAGGCGCTTGTGCAGGCGTAATGTTTTTCCGTCAAACAGTACAAAATCGGTAAATGTGCCACCGGTATCGACGCCGAGTAACATCCTGTGGTCCTTATCTTATAAAATTAATTTAGCGTGCCACGCCATATATTGTTAGTTTGCACACTGTTGTAGACAAAAATATTATACGGTGTGCAATAAGGCTTGTCGTGTTGACGGCGTTAACAGGCCCTAGACAAACAGGGAAATTTTCATGACGACAGAGGATGTGTTGATTCAGGCTGATCAGGTTAGCCGTTTTTTTGGCCCGCTGCGGGCGCTGGATAACATCAGTTTTGAAGTCAAAAAGGGAGAGGTGTTGGGATTTCTTGGTCCCAACGGTGCGGGCAAGTCCACCACTATGCAGATTCTCAGCGGCAACCTGGCGCCGAGTGCCGGGCGTGTCATGATCAGTGGTATTGATCTGCTCGACCAACCCAAACAGGCCAAGGCCTTGCTCGGCTACCTGCCGGATCAGCCACCGCTGTATCGGGAACTGACCGTGGATGAGTATTTGTTATTTTGTGCCTGTTTAAATCGTATTCCGGCATCGCAACGACGTAATTCCCTGGATGTGGCGAAACAACGTTGTGGTTTGACTGAAGTGGGCAAACGCTTGATTGGCAATTTATCCAAGGGCTATCGCCAACGGGTGGGTATTGCCCAGGCGATTATTCATTCGCCCGCCGTGGTGATTTTGGATGAGCCGACCGTTGGACTTGATCCGATTCAGATTCGTGAAATTCGCGCTCTGATTCGTGAATTGCGTGCTGATCATAGTGTGATTTTGTCGACCCATATTCTGCCAGAAGTGCAGACAGTGTGTGATCGGGTGCAGATTATCAATAAGGGTCAGTTGGTGTTGAATGACACCATTGCCGGGTTGCAGCAACGCATGCGTGGTGAGGATCTGTTAGTCGCCCTGCGTCAAGCGCCGGAGTTAACAGCATTGGAGGCGGTTGTCGGTGAGGGCAATGTTACAGTGCTCGGCGAGGGCCGATTTAAAATTCATACAGCGCAGCTTGAACAACAGGCCGAGGCGCTTGCCATTGCCGCGGTAGAGAATGGCTGGGGTTTGTATGAGTTGATGCCTGAACGGCTGACGCTGGAGCAGATCTTTGTTGATATCACGACCACGGAAACGGCAGCGCCTGAGTCGGCAGAGGAGGTGGCATGATGATCTTTACCATTGCCAGCCGCGAACTGCGTAGCCTGTTTATCTCACCATTGGCCTGGTCGATCCTGGCGGTGGTGCAGTTGATTTTGGCATACATGTTTTTGACCCAGCTCGATCTGTTTGTGTCGCTGCAGTCTCGACTGCTTGGCATCGAAGGGGCGCCAGGCGTGACCGAAATTATTGTGGCGCCATTGCTGGGTAATGCCGCGGTGGTGCTATTGCTTGTGGTGCCGATGTTGACCATGCGCCTGGTCAGTGAAGAGCGCCGTTCCCAGACCTTAAGCCTGCTGTTTTCGGCGCCTTTATCAATGACTGAAATCGTGCTGGGTAAATTTTTTGGAGTACTGGGTTTCTTGTTGATAATGGTGGCGATGATTGTGTTGATGCCATTGTCATTGCTGATGGGCGGTAGTCTTGATATGGGGATGTTGTGGTCAGGGGTGTTAGGTTTGGTGTTGTTGCTGGCCAGTTTTGCAGCGCTGGGTTTGTTTATGTCGACACTGACCGAACAGCCTATCATTGCCGCAGTGAGTAGCTTTGGTGTTTTATTATTGTTGTGGATTATCGATTGGGCCGGCAGCAATAATACTGGTCAGGCTAGTGAACTATTTGCTTATTTGTCACTGTTACGCCATTTTGAGTCTTTGTTGAAAGGGGTGTTTGATAGCGCGGATGTAGTGTATTACCTGTTGTTTGTGTCCTTGTTTTTAGGCTTGAGTATCCGCCGGCTTGATGCCGATCGGCTGCAGCATTAAGGGGCAACGATATGAAAGTTACAAAGCAATCAAAACGTCAGATTCGCTTACAGAACATTCTGTTTGTGCTGCTGTTTTTCACTGTGATCGGCTTGCTGGCCTGGTTGAGTGATAACTATCGGTATCAGGCTGATTGGACCGCTAATAGCCGTAATACCCTTTCTGAAGCGAGTATTACAGTGTTGGAGCAGATGGAAGGCGAAATTAAAGTTTCTGCCTTTGCAATGGATGCCAGTCCGTTAAGAAAACCGATTGAGGATTTGATCGGGCGTTATCAACGCTATAAACAAGACTTACAGCTGAGCTTTGTTAATCCTGATACAGAGCCTGACTTGGTGCGCGAGCTGAGTATTACCGTTGATGGTGAGCTGCTGGTTGAATATCAAGGCCGTAGCGAGCAGGTCACGCAGTTGACTGAGGGGGCAATTACTAATGCGCTGCAGCGTGTCTCACGTACTGCCGAGCGTTGGTTGGTGTTTGTTGAAGGGCATGGCGAGCGCAGTGCCTTTGGTAAGGCCAATCATGATCTGCAGGTGTGGGCACAGCAACTGGAGGCCAAGGGTTTTCGTCTGCAAGGGCTGAATCTTGCTACTTCTGCCATAGTGCCGGATAACACCAGCGTGTTGGTGATTGCCGGGCCGCAAGTGAATTATCTGCCGGGTGAGGTGAGGTTAATTGAAGATTATATTGCCCGGGGAGGAAATGTGTTGTGGTTGGCTGATCCAGGTCAGCTCTATGGTTTGGAATCATTGGCGGAGCTATTGGGCGTTTCATTTGAGCCGGGTGTGATTGTCGATCCCACTACACAAATGTTTTCTATTAATGATCCCACCTTTGCCATCGTTGGAGATTACAGCTTTCATCCTGTGGTCGAGGGCTTCGATATGCTGACCATTTTTCCCTATGCTGCTGGTGTGGTGGTTGAACCCCAAGCTGATTGGCAGGGCGATAGTTTTTTGCTGACCACGGCACAGAGCTGGTCTGAGACAGGTGTGCTGGCCGGAGAAATTAGTTTTGATGAGTTTGAAGATGTGATGGGGCCGATGAGTCTGGCGGCTGCCGTTTCACGCGACCTGGATAGCGATGCTGCTGCCGAAGAGCAGGCTCAGCCAAAACAACAGCGCATTATTATCGTTGGCGATGGTGACTTTATCTCCAATGCCTATCTCGGTAATGGCGGAAATCTGGATCTGGGTATGAATATGATCAATTGGCTTAGCAGTGATGATCAGCTGATTGCCGTGCCAGCCAAAACGGCAGTGGATAGCTCGTTGAATCTGTCGCGGAGTCAGTCGATGGTTATTGGCTTTGGCTTTTTGTTAGTGCTGCCTGCAGTGCTGTTGCTGAGTGGTTTGACGATCTGGTTGAAAAGGCGCAAGGCCTGATGGGTAAGCGTAGCTGGCTTAATTTACTATTATTACTGGTGGTGTTAGCGCTGGTTGCGCTGGTCTATCTGGATCCTGGCAAACAACCGCGACAAGTGGTTAAGTTAACGTCGCTGGATCCGAGCTCAGTGCAGCAAATTAGAATTGACCGGCCTGAGGCGGAAACAGTTGCATTGCAGCGCCAGGGTGAGCAATGGGGTTTGATCGAACCTGTCGAAGTTTCTGCCAATCAGGTGGCAATACAGCGCATTCTGGCTCTCTTGACTCGGGAAAGTCTGCAACGTTATCCGGTTGAGGGCCTGGATTTGCAGAAGTATGGCTTGCAGCAACCGAGAGCCAAACTGGTAATAGATGATGTTGAATTGGCTTTTGGCCGAATTAATCCTCTCAATAGCCGCCTGTATGTCATGGTAGATAATGTCATGCATATGGTGGCGCAAAATGATATTTCATTTCTTACCCTGGCCTGGTATCGCTATGTCTCGCCGAGATTGTTGCCCGCCGACAGCGACTTGCAAAAACTAGAGATACCGGGTTTAGGCAAGCTTGAGCGGGCCGCTGAGGGTTGGCAATTTGATGGTGCGGTTATGCCGCAATCAAATGATCAGCTGCAAGAACTAGTTGATGCCTGGCGTAATGCTCAGGCTATGCAAGTCAGGCCTGTGGGTGACGTGGTGGCAACGGAAACTGTTGTAGTGAAATTCGACGCGGGGACGGCAATCTCATTCGGTTTGCTGAATACCGAAGATAGGCTGGTTTTACAGCGGCCGGAGCTGGCGCTTGAGTATCTGTTTGATAAATCACAGTCGCAACGATTGTTAGCGTGGCTGCCATTAAAGACTGAGGCAGCCCAAGTGTCAGATGTTGCGCCTGAGAGTCACTAATGCCTGAATTGCCTGAAGTCGAAACAACACGCAGCGGCATTGCGCCTCATATTGAAGGTCAGGTGGTGGCGGAGCTGGTGTTGCGGCGGCGCAAATTGCGCTACCCGGTGCCGCAGAGTTTGTTGGCGGATCTGCCTGGCCAGGTGATCGAACGGGTCGATCGGCGCGGCAAATATCTATTGCTGCACTGCGAGACAGGTGCGGTGATGATTCATCTGGGGATGTCGGGCAGCTTACGTTTGGCTGCCGCTGATAGCTTGGCAGAGAAGCACGACCACATTGATATCGTGTTTGAGAATGGCCAGGCGCTGCGTTTGCGAGATCCTCGCCGGTTTGGCGCAGTGTTATGGCTCAAGGGTGAGCCGATGCAGCACAAGCTGCTTGCCAGCCTGGGGCCGGAGCCATTATCTGAAGAATTCAATGCGGACTATTTATATCAGCGTTCACGCAAACGCAAACAGGCAATCAAACAGTTTGTGATGGATAGCCATACTGTGGTGGGTGTTGGCAATATATACGCAAATGAGGCGCTGTTTCGGGCGGGTATTCGGCCGCAGTTGGCAGCGGGAAAGTTGTCGCGTCAGCGCTGCCTGGATTTGGTCGAGGCGATAAAGCGGGTGTTAGCGTCGGCAATCAAGCAGGGTGGCACTACCTTGCGTGATTTTGTGGGTGGTAATGGCAAGCCTGGCTATTTTAAGCAGCAGCTGCAAGTGTATGGCCGTGCAGGCGAAGCCTGCTTGCAATGTGGTGCCACCATAAAGCAGTTAAGGCAAGGGCAGCGCGCGAGCTATTACTGCCCCAAATGCCAGCGTTAAAGGATCGGGCTGGGGTTAGCTTGGCTGCTATCTGGTTTTATTTTGACAATCACACCACCGGGTTGCTGGATTAGTGTTTCCGTTCTGCCAATCAGGTTGGCAAGTTGATCGCGTAAGTGTTTATTGCCGGGATCGCTTGCATCAAACACGATGAAATCGATCTTGCCAATATTTTTGAGCAGCTCTTCAGGGGAGTCGAACTCTGGAGGTAATGGAAACACCGGTCTTTTTAACGCCAGCATGGTAGACGCTGGCCACTCACTGATGGTGTAGAAATTCTTGTCCACTGACTCAGTCTCTATCGCCAATGCATTGATGATCTCGTCATGTGGTTCCAGCGTACCGCTAATGACGCTGCTGCGATAAGCACGATCACCCATCATAAACAGCGTGGTGAGAATAAAGATAACCACCATTAGCAGACCGCGCTGCCCGGCAAAGCTGTTGGCGCCCATGGTGCTGTTGAGTTTGATTAACAGCGGGATGCCACAGTACAACACCAGCGCCAGAACCACCATGGCCCAGCCATAGTCGGCAGTCACCAGCCCCAGTAATCCCCCTAGCAGTAGCATGCGCGGCATTAGCTCGGTCAGTATCTGTTTGCGATAACCCAGAATAACTGCGCCTACAATCAGGGCTGGCAGGATGCCGGAAGTGGCATACATTGGATTTGGATCGCCTGGAATACGGCCAAGAGCTGCGGCGCCAAGTGTTTCCAGTGGGTTGATCCCCCATTCAAATGTTGGATTGCCGAACAGGTAGCTGAATAGCAGGGCAAAAATCGCTGCAATGCTGACGCCTATATGCATTTGCTTGCGCTGTCGCTCGTTCAGGGGGTTGGTGCGCCATTCCCAGGCCAGCGCCAGTGGGTAGGCTAGTCCAGCAGGATGGATGGTAACCAGGGTGACAACCAGCAGCATTTGTATAAAAAACCAGCCGCCGAGTTGTTTGCCGACTGACCGATAGCGTTGGTTCAGCCATAAGCCAAAGCCAAAACCAAGCAGCAGAAATGGACCCGCCCCAACTGAATTAATCTGCATTAATGATAGTGGTGCGATTAATAGTAAGCCGGAGGCTAATAACGCAGTTTCACCATCCTGGTTCTTTTTGCTCCAGTTGTACAATAATGCGGCAGCTGCGAATAGCACCAGCAGCATAAATACTTTCAGGGCAACAAAGCTGCCGGGCCAGTAGGCACCAAGCGGCAAAAAGAGGAGGGCGCGGAAATCTGGGGCGCCAAGTGTGACAATTGGATTGACTACGCGGCCAGCGACAGTCCAATTGATTAACAAGGCGCGTGCTGCGGCTTCGTCGATTCCATAAGCATCAAATCGTAACAGACTCAGGCCAATGGCTAGTCCGCCCCAAACCAATAGTGCTAGAACACCCCAATAGCGGTATATTTTTGTGATATCCATTAAAAACTTCGTTTTATAGTCCGTGCCCGGTACGGGAAAAGCGGCAGATCATAGCTTAAATCATCAGGGGGCGCATCCTGTTGCTGCTGTGGTGCGCTCAAAATGGTTTGGCTGTGCTTTGATAATAAAAAAGTTTTCAGGTTTGATGCTTGCAATCGGATTCTGTGTCATGATATACATCGTTTTTAGCTGTACTTTTTTGGGTTGGTATATAAAAACAAGTCAATATCTTTATTTCTGGGAGGAATAATAATGTTAGAAACAGGTCAAGTACTTACTCTCTATGTTCTTTGGTTTATCTTTGCGTTAGCATTGGCTGCTTTCGTTCTTAAGAAAAATTCTTAATAGAGGGATCTATTTACGATTTAGAGTTCCTGTCTAATGCTTTTGGGCAAGGTTCTTTAAATTCTTGACGTCTGGGCATGCCTGAGTGTAGGGTATGCCGTCGGGAGACGAAGGTTTACAAAGACAAGAATCTGGGAGGGTGTCTTTATCATGCGCACTTATTTAAAGAAATTGGGGTCGGCGTCAATCGTTGCAATGGCTGTGGCAGTATCACCAGCTTTCGCTAGTGGTTCAGTGACTGGTGCTGATTTAAACAGCGGCAAATCAATATTTGAAAACGGCAAGGGTGATGTGCCTGCCTGTACTTCATGTCACGGTGCCGACGGCATGGGTAATGACATGATGGGTACGCCTCGTCTGGCAGGTCAAATTTATATGTTTCTGGCTAAGCAGCTAGATGATTATGCCAACGACAGACGTCAGGACACAACCATGTTTGTGATGAATGCGAATGCCAAGGGTCTGAGCCCTCAGGATCGCAAGGATGTTGCGGCTTACCTGAACTCAATTGGTCGTATTTTCAGCGGGACAGAGTTACAAGAAGCAAGTGGTGGTTCAGATATCGCTGCTCTGAAAGAAAGTGGTACTGAAATTGGTGAATCCCACCTTGGTAAAGCTTTAGTCAATTACGGTGATCTGGATCGTGGTATTCCTGCGTGTTTATCATGCCATGGTCACAACGGCCGCGGCGTAGATCCAATGTACCCACGCATTGGTGAGCAGAAGTTTACTTACTTGGTTAGCCAGCTGAAGAAATGGCGTGATGGATCACGGGCTAATGACCCAATGAAACAAATGCAGATAGTTGCCCAGAAGCTGACGGATGAGGATATTCTGAATGTTGCGACTTTTCTGACTCAAGCGCCTCAAACAACTATGGGTAACTCTCGAATTCCGGTTGAGCATCTGCCCTAGTTTTTAGTGTTTTAACAATATCCAGGGTGCAACTTATTTGCACCCTGGCAATCTAAAAGGCGGGTTAACCGCCTTTTTTGTTCGTGGCGGGTTCAGTGTGTGTGTGGCCAACATGGGTGGGTTTGGAAATAAGTTATGTCTGGAAAGCAGTCGTTAAAACAGGGTGAAAAGGTCCTGTTTGGAATATTTGGGGCGTTCATAGTCGCGGCAGTTATCGGTTATGCTGTGCTGGAGTTTGTGCGTCTTAATTCAGACAAGCCTATGTTCGAGGTCAAGACCCACTATGAGTTTGATGAAGAAGGGCGGCGTGGAACTCAGATCTTTCGTGAGGCGCGTTGTACTTCATGTCATCGAGCGATGCGTAATGGCACTAACATGGGGTTGTCACTTGATGGGCTTGGCTCGAAACGCAGCTTTGACTGGATCTATTCATTTCTAAAAAAACCTGAAGATACCTATGGGGCCATGACAATTGATCATGGGATGCCGCCAAAAGAAGCTGCTTATGTTGCTGAAATGTCAGATGAAGATCTGCATGCAATAGCTTCGTTCCTTTTTGGTCTGAAGGCGGAGCAGGGTTCTGCTTCATCAGCGCTCCCGCCTGAAGGGAAGTCTCAGTTTATTGATAGCATGTTAAAGATGGTTGCTCCTGATGACTGGGGCGATAAGTATCAGGATGTGCGTGAAAAACAAGCAGAAGAAAAGTAGTAGGGGGTAATAGCGTGAGTGGTCAACCTTGGGCAGAGGATAAGGTTTATATTCGATATACTCTCTGGTTTGTATACTGCTGCATTATATATAGTCTTATTGGTTTTTCCTGGGGGGCATTAATGGGGGGGATATCAGATTTCCGCCATTTTGTTGACCATCGCTTACATGGCAATCTGATTGTGCGCGCTCATACTCATATAAATCTGTTGGGCTGGGTGGAAATGGCCATTTTTGCTGGCGTTTACTACATTATTCCGCGCTTAGTTAAGCGACATATATACAGTGTTACCTTAGTTAAAGTGCATTTTTGGATCCATAATACCGGTTTGATTGGGATGGTATTGTTATTTACAATTGCGGGCATCTTAGGTGGTACGGCAAGCATTTCAATGTCACCAGATGAAGTGGAGCAGATAGTCAAGCCATGGCTGGCTATGATGGGTTTGTTTGGAACCATGGTGCTGTTAGCTAACTGTATCTGGGCATATAATCTGGTCAGAACCTGTATTGGTTGGGAAAAGAATTATTAGGAGAGCGGCTATGATGCGGTTCCTGTTAGGGTTGTCAGTTACTTTATTACTGGTTGGTTGTGGCGCCTCACCTGAGGGTTCGCTGCAAGTGGGGTCAACTGCTCCTCAGGTAAAGACCAAGACTTTAGCCGATGTGGGCGGGGATTTCAGTCGCATTACCAGTTACCGCCACCCTGATGAGAGAATGTACCAGTATTCGCTGGATGATGCCTTGGCGCAAGGTAAACCTATTGTGCTTGAATTTGCGACGCCCGGACACTGTACCGTCTGCGATAAACAGCTGCAGATGTTGAAAGGGATAATGGAAGTCTATGGCGACGATGTGATATTCCTGCATATGGATCAGTATCAAAACCCTGAAGCATTCAAGGCATTTAAGGTCATGGGTGACCCCTGGACTTACGTGATTGATGAAAATCAGGTGGTGCAGTACAAGCAGGCTGGACGGGTTCTGTACGGCGAGCTGGAGTATACGCTTAAGAAAGTTCTTGGCTCTGAGACAGGTTAATGGCGAAAGTAGAAAACTATAACCTGGCTTCAGATAAGCGCGGGGCGGCTTGGGATGCCCTGCTGTATGTGCCTGTCGTGTTGGTGCTGGCATCTTATGCAGCAAAAACCTGGTACAGCGGTGACCAGACTATGGCATACGTACTTGTTTTTCTGGCAACTTTCATCTTTCTGATAGGCGCAAACCGGATTCTGGGAACTCGGCTGATGTTATTGCCGAAATCTCCGCGCGGGCTTGAATTACAGAAAAAGTCCGTAGCAGTTACAGTTAACGGCGGAGAGCGAGTGGAGCTGGTAAAAGATCTTCGTTATTTCCCTGATTACGCAGGAAAATCGTTTGGCTTGGTGGGTATGGATCTGTCAGGGAAGAAGCGTCAGTTTGTTTTTCACCGCGGTCAATTTATGCAAGAGTCGGACTTTAAAGATGTTCGCTCGCATTTGTCAGTATACAAATAAATCTGCTTTGCGGTTTTTGGTTTAGCTGCCGCGTCTCTTCTTAATAATATCCCAGGTAAGAAAGCCAATTACAGTGGCAGCAAATATGCAGCCAGCGGTGATAATAAGTGTTTCTGTTTGTGGTTCAACAAACCCGCCAATAAACATGTGGATTGAGTAGCCAAACACCGTGATTACTGCAATTGCCGCAATCGAATAAATAATAATTTCCTTCATCAAAATTCCCTGTATATTTGCTGTACCAGTCTGATTTATCAATTAAAGCAAGATGAGTGCAGGCTGTGAATTGTGCAGGAATTATACAGTTAATCAATGAGAGCGAAAAATTACTAGAATAGTTTAGTAAAATCTGTTGGTTGTTTTTAAAAAGCGCTTGACTGGTTTGTAATAGATATGCAAATATCGCTGGTCAGAGTTGGCTTCCAATTTTGAAGTGTAAATCTGTCAAAAAGAAACCTGAGAGGGGGGCTCAAAGGTGAATTCAGATGGAGTTGGAAGGCTACAATACTGTTAATGGGTTGACCAAACCGCAAATGGAGGGGAATCATGATGAATAATCTGACGCCAGCTAAAACGTTTATCGTAAGTCTAATTGCTGGAGTTACCACAGGTATGGGTAATGGTAGTGTGTTTGGTGCTGCATTAATGTGCGCACTCGGCCGTGCTCGCTTTGATGACTGGGGCGGTTGGGGTATGCAAGGCCTGGATCCATCAACGTTTATGGGCTTTATCAACTGGTGCATGATTGTGTTCGGTGTTGCGTTCACCGCTATTATGCTGATCTCACTAAATCGTCACGGTGAATTGGAAGCGGCGGCTGCCAAATAGTAAAGTTTCTTTGTTCCTGCTAAATGGGGCAATTCCAGCTATTTTAATTTAAGTATTTCGGAGGGGATATTATGTTAACGATGGTAGCGACAATTTTTTGTATCATCCTTGCGTTTTCCAGTATGTGGTTTGCATGGTATCTGATGATGCCTGGTAGTCACGAATAAGATTTCAAGTTTTAAGTTTTTTAATCTTCGAAAGAAGGGGGAGGTTGTAAACCATGTTGAAATATCTATTTAGAAGAAATGAGGATATCCCGCCAGGTACGGCAGCGGTATTCTTTGGTTTCTCGTCTATTATTTGGTTTGTGGTTGGTACTGGTTTGGGATCGTTTAACGCGGCCAAACTGGCATTTCCTGATTTTGTGACAGGTTCTGAGTTGTTTTCGTTCGGTCACATGCGTCAGGTTCACGTACTGGCAGTAATTTTTGGCTGGATTTCTATGGCATTCGCCATGGCAATGATGTACATCACGCCTGCGCTGGGTAATACCAAGCTGTGGTCTGAAAAACTCGGTGTATGGAACTGCTTCTTGTGGAACGTCGGTCTGTCGTTGGGCCTTACTCTGCTGTGGTTCGGTATGACTTCTGGTCGTGAGTATTCAGATTTTCCATGGGCTATAGATTTGTACATTGCTGCATTTATTGCATTACCTATGGCGCTTAACGTTTGGATGACTATCCTCAAACGTCGTACCCAGGGCATCTATACAACTAACTGGTTCTTTGGTGCTGGCGTGTTCATGGTTACCATCGTTTTTATCGTAGGTAACAGCCCTGAGTTCTTCAATCTGACCGGTTTGAGTGAGGCATACCTGACATGGTGGTTTGCGCACAATGTATTAGGTCTTTGGATTACACCAATCGCAGCGGCGATTGCTTACTACACTGTACCAAAAGTAACCGGTAACCCGCTTTATTCGCATCGTATTGGTCACTTGCACTTTTGGTCCGTTGTTGTGTTCTACTCAACACCAGCGGCTCACCATTTGATGTCAGCGCCTTTGCCTGAGTGGCTGAAGTCATTCGCTTCTGTAGAAGGGGTGTTGATCCTGGTGCCTGCAATTGCTTTCGTATCTAACCTGCTGTTGACCATGACTGGTAAGTGGCACATGTTTGTGGAAAATGTCGAAATCAAATACACCATCACGGGTGTCATGTTGGCGATTCCTCTGAACATGCAAGGTGGGTTTCAACAAACACGTGCTATCAACTGGTATATCCATGGTACGGGTTGGATCGTTGCCCATGCTCATTTAGCCTTGCTTGGCTTCTCTACATTTCTGGAAGCTGCGGCTGTGTACTACGGTCTGCAAACAATCCTGCGTCGTAAACTTTATTCGCTGGCGTTGGCTAACTTCCACTTCTGGTTCTTGCTGATCGGATTTGCAATCTACTGGATTTCAATGACCATCGCTGGTTTGATTCAGGGTGCAGGTAAGATCTACGAGGTTCCCTATATTGACGTTGTAATCGCTGAACATCCATACATGATTGCGCGTTGGATTGGTGGCACCATGGTATTCACCGGTAACATAGTCTGGTTGTACAACATGTATATGACCGCTAAAGCCGGAACTGAAATCCCAGAAGGCCGTCTGCCACACGAATTGGCGTACGAACGTTAATAATAGTAGGGGAGGATTTATAAATGGCATTTAGAGAATATAAAATTGGCTCACGCCTGTTTGGTGTAGCCTTGGGTGGCTCGATGGTTATTACGCTGTACATGCCTACAGTGGATATGACATCAGTAGCCGTAACTGAAATGGGCTTAACGAAGCAGTTGTCTTATGGCCGCATTGGTGGGTTCTCATATGAAGATCCATTTTTACGCGGTGACGGCAAGCCGAAGACAGTGGTTCTGAATAAAGATCCTAAAACCAATGAGCCAATCGAAACTGTGCAGGCATTTGTGTATGAAGCTGGCACTCCTTTCCCGAGTGGGATTAACCATCCTCGTACACTGGGTCCAGGTGCAACGGAGTTGAGTACAGCGCAGGGTCGTATTGAAGAGGCTAACCACGATAATGGTGCTGTGTTTGTAATTAGTCGTGCCACTCACAATGGCGAAACTGTTAACTACATCGAGAACGCATCAGCGACTCGTGGTTGGCAGCCTAGTCAGGTGTTGAATGCGGCGGGTGATGCAAATACCCATTTGATTGGTTCGGGTAAAATCATGTTTGTTCGTGAAGGTTGCTGGTGGTGTCATACCTTGCTGCCTGAACAAACTCAGGATTGGCAGTATTTTGGGATTCCACCACGTCTAGGTGATTATAATGGTGAATCGCCAACAGCCTTTGGTTCTGACCGGAAAGCACCTGACTTGTTGCATGTTGGTTCTCGTAACGCATCTAAAGAGTGGATGATGATGCACTTTTTTAATCCTCGTTTGGTGCAACCACATTCAATCATGCCTCGTTATGATTACCTCTGGGGTGAGAATGATGCTGATGGTAAGGCTATCGACTATGATGCCTGGAGAACAGCATACAATGACTACGCGCATGGCAAAACTGTCATACCGCCGGATGTGCCAAACTACGCAGCGGATAGCGAAATTCGCTATCTTATCGACTTCATCATGAGCCTGAAGTAAGGGGGAGAATAACAATGTCATGGAAAATGGATAAACCGCTGTACTCGTTGACTGACGAAGAGCAAAATTCAGCAGCAACCAAGGTATGGGAAGGTGAAAGTTTAGGGGGAATTGCAGAAGATAATAACCGTCTGCCATCACCGGTTGTGTGGTTGCTGGGCTTGACAATTATCAGCGCTTTTTTGGTTACCTTCCCTCTTTGGGGGCAACGCCCAACGGCTGAAATCTATGAGGACTATTTGAAGTTGATGAATAGTCCAGCAGTTCAGGCGATTGATGGGGACAGGGCCAAGATGGAGTACATCGTGGCTAATGGCAAAAGCTCTAATGCAAGAATTCAGGGGCAGCTGGATCGTCACCCGCTTGAGATGGATGATCTGCGTATGATTGAAGGTCAGGTTATTGAGTTACAACGTAAGGGTGTTGACCTGGGTGAATACACAGTCGTTGGTCCGCATGTCGTCCTGGCTAATTTCGAAGGCAATTGGAAAGCAGATGGTACTCGTGAACGTAAACAGCCTTGGTGGGATAAGGGTTATACCATCGATATCTTCTACGTAGCTTATTTCTGTATTGCGGTGCTGATAGTCATCAAGCGTCTGCCACACTACAGTTGGCAGCCTGATCACAGTGTTGCACACTAAAAGATTTTAAGGAGATTAAAATGATAGATATTGATAATCCACCGTTGGTGCTGCTGGGCATCATTATTGTTGTGTTTGTTGCCCCATTTATCTACAGTTTCTTTATTGATAATTACGATAAAGGCAAGAAACAGATAGATTCATAACAATGTAATAAACCCGGAGGCTTTTACCTCCGGAGTTTGATGAATATTATTGCCGCTCTCTGAGCGGCATTTTTTTTGAGGTATACTACGGTTCTTTGGTATATCAAAAGTCAGGTATTAAGTGTGATGAATTATCATGACTCATTGGCAACCTTTTCAGCCTTTGATGGTCTATTTGTGCAGGCTATAACGGATGATCGCTGGGGAGTTGAAGGTCTATACAGCCAGCAGTTTAGTGTGGGAATCTTTATCTTTCTGCTTTTTTGCATTGCTGTTTTTACAGTTATTGTATTTAAGTTTATGAGAAGTAGTTCAAAAACTACTAATGCCGATGGGCCAGTCAAGCAGCTCAAAACTGGTGAAAAAATCATGTTTTTTTGGATTTATCTAGGTATTGTTGCGGCAGTGATTATGGCGGCAATGCAGTTGCTGCAAGGTTACCTATTTTAGAGGAGAGGTTTGATGGATTTAGATAAATTACCTGATGGTTGGACGATTTATGTATGGTTAGTTGCCGGTGTCTTGATTATAGTTGCTGCCATCTTTGCCATACGCTGGGCTGCGCGTAATGAACAGTTTGATGAGGATATCAAATACCTGGTGTTTGATGAAAATGATAAGGATAAGATGACGCCTGAAGAGTTCAAGAAAAGTCAGGATGTCATGAAGGCTCAAATGAAACGCCGTGAAGAGCTTTTACAAGAGAAAGCAGAGAATAAAAATTTAAAAGAAAAAGCTGAGAACAAAGAATAAATGCGAAAAGGTGAAAAAGGGATCCTGGTTGTAATCGCGGTTATTGTTTTTGTGTTTATAGGTATAAATAGTTATCGGCAAGCTCAAGAAACTGAGCCGGATAAAGGAATTCCCTTTTATAGTACAGCCTCAAACGAGGTCCGGAAAAAGGGTGGAGAACTCTATCGGGAGCAAAAGTGCCGTGATTGTCACACATTGTGGGGTGTACGGAATCCGATGCAGGCTGTGCCAGCACCCGCTCTAGATGGGATCGGTTCGCTGCGTGATGAGTCATGGTTATTTGATTATCTTTCGGCAGCAGATCCACAGCAGATTTTGCCAACGCGGCTGAAAGCAGAATATCAAATGCCGTCATTTTCCCATTTGCCTGAAGAAGATCGCAAAACCCTGGCGGCATATCTGGCGAACTTAAAGGTTGAAGACTGGTATTTAAATCAAGTGAAAAAGTCTGAGTTTGAGAAACTGACTGGCGAGTCGTATCAAGGCGATAGTAATGAATAACCGTGTAATGACTATCGTTATGGGTACAGTCGCCATTACAGCTGGTGTAATTGTAAATTACTTTGGCGATCGTTTAATGAATTATCTCAGTCCGCCACCGGGTGTACGGCTGGAATTATTTTTTGGCGTCTCGACCTTTAGCCCGATGTGGGTATTAACGCTGTTTTTAGTCCCATTTGTTGCCGGTATGGTAGTGTCATTAGTTTATGGCCTAGGCGGTAAATTGATTTGTTATTTTGTTCCTATCATCGTCCGTGGTTACAGTTATATTCAAATGATGAACTACGAAGGGTTGCCCGATGGTGTTGGCCTGTTGCCGTTTGGGTACTGGATTCTGGTTTTGATCGTAGCTATTGAAGCGGCGGCATTTGGTGGTGTGTTTGGTGAGATCGTCATCAAAAGAACCTATGGACGACGACCGAAGCATTTGATCTATAAGCAGCCTTCTAAGAACGGCCCTTCAGACCCAGAAAGTTAATGGAGAAGCAGTATAAAAATAGACGTCAGCTCTCGGTAACGGAGCGGGCTAGACGTAAACGCTTTCTAAGTGCGACTCTTGTGACGTGTGCCGCATTGGCCATGGTGGGTGGGGCGATTCACGTGGTTGATTTGGGTCACAGTCGCGTCTTCCAGGAAATGTCTAGCAAGGCAACCTATGACCTGACTGAAATGAATAGCCGTATTCGTGCTGCTGGTGAAGATATAGCTCTGCACGAAAGGCATGAGGCTGACCGGGCAAAGACGATACCATATAGTCTCGCAGAAGTAGAGGCGCTGTTAAGTCCGGAGCAATGGGTTGAGGTCAATAGCATGGCAACTATCCCTGCCGGTCCTTTTTATATGGGCTCAGACAGGATCAGAACCAGCGCTCAGAATCATCCCAAACATGAAGTCAATCTAGTCGAATATAAGATTGATAAATACCCAACCACCAATGCCCAGTACGCTCGCTTTGTTGCAGAGCATGGATATCGGCCGCCGCTTGATTGGGAAAATGGGCGCATACAAGAAGGGATGGAATTGCATCCGGTGACGATGATTTCCTGGTACGATGCCAGCAACTATTGTACCTGGGCTAATAAGCGCTTGCCTCATGAAACAGAATGGGAAAAAGCCGCGCGCGGCGACGATGGTCGGCGCTGGCCCTGGGGTGAGCAGATGGAAACAGCCCGTCTCAATACTTATTACAATATGGGTTCGACCACAGATGTGACGAGTTACTCTGATGGTGCCAGTCCGTATGGTGTTATGGATATGGCTGGCAATGTGTCTGAGTGGATTGAGGATGATTTTCTACCCTATAAAAACACAGATGCAGACCAGAACATTTTTAAAGGCAAGATTCAAGTCGCTTCTACACCCGCAGATCGTGCCATGAAGGTGGTGGATTTAGTGGGCGTGGATGCCAAATACAAAGTGTTGCGTGGTGGCTCTTGGAAAAGTGACCCATTTTCTACGACCACCTATCACCGAAATTATTCCTGGCCACATTATGCATCAGATTTTTTCGGTTTTCGTTGTGCTGCGGATGTAAAAGAAGGGGTAAATGCTGATGAATAAATTATTGAGTCAGTTGGCTGTGCTTATGGCGATGTTACTGATGATGCCGGCCGCGATGGCAGACAGTTATCGTTATATGCACGTCACCATAGATACGCCATGGATGATTTTTATTTTCTTACTGATTGCTGTGTTATTTCCGTTTGTCCTAATGGCAATACTCTATTGGCACAATGCGATGCGGAAAAACAAAGAGGAAGCCGCAAAGGGTGAGAAATAAATAGTATGAGTCTTTACCGTTGCTTGAAACATCGTATTGCTCTAGTGTCAGCGCTGCTGGTGCTTTCTCTCTGTCTGGCAATGCCGTTCGCGCATGCACAAGAGCAGCAACGTATCGATGATACATTGGAGGTAATGGAGGCTTTCAACCAAGAGGCGCTGGCGCAACAGGAAGCCTACGAGGTCAAGGACGAGGTTAAGCACAAGATACTATTTTATATGGGCATTGCCCTGTTGTTGTTGCTCTGTAGCACGGCCTATCTTGGTGTTTCGATGGTGGTCTTTAATAAAGAAGTTTTTGTGCCGCACATGATTAGTGCTGGCCTGACGGTTACACTTGGCATTGCCCATGCGGTGACTGCCATTGTCTGGTTTTTTCCTTTCTAGTTTTTTGCTATGTACCACTCAAGCCACACTCTGAGTGTTAAGGCTTATTGATGTCTGTTGTGGTTCCAGCTCAGGTTATAACGGCCCCATCCTTTGCTAGAGGCGTGGCGACGCTTTACTTTTTTTCCGGTGCAGTTGGTCTGGCGTACCAGGTGTTGTGGGCACGCATGCTATCGCTGCAATTCGGTGTCAGTATTTTTGGGGTTGTTGTTAGCGCCGCTGCCTTTATGCTGGGTCTGGGTATTGGTGCATTATGGGGTGGTCGTATTAGCCACAACAGACAAAACCCATTGCGACTTTTTGCGATTATCGAAGTTAGTGTGGCGCTCTATGCCTTGGTGTTGCCATTCATCTTACGCATGGTTGATGGAGGGGTAACGTATTTAGCACCTGAGAGCTTATCCTTGTGGTATGCCATGCAGCTGATCGCAGCACTCGTCTTGATCACCTTGCCAGCTACATTGATGGGGATTGGTTTTCCGCTCGTGTTAAGGGCGGTGCAACATACTTCACTGTCACTGAGTTGGGTTTACGGTCTGAACACCTGTGGTGGTGCCATTGGTGCATTACTGCCATTGTTACTATTACCAACGCTAGGCTGGGTGGCGGGTGTTTGGTTGGTGGCCATGATAGGAATAGCTGTAGGCGCAGCAGCGTGGTTATTGTCGCGCCGGAATCAGTCAGGCCAGAGTAAGTTCGAAATGCCCGTTTCCAATCAGCCGGTTTCAAAAACATCAATCAACCTCATCACACTATTTGCCTATGCCGGTGTTGGTGCCGCCGCCTTGATGCTGGAGGTTGGTTGGACGCGCCTATTTGGCATGCTGTTGTTGCGCACTGAGTATGTCATGGCGGTCATCCTGGCGGTGTTTTTGGTGGGGATTGGTGTTGGCAGTTTGTTGGCGAGACGGTTGCTGGCGCGTTGGTGGTTTGATGTGTTACCAATTGCGACCGCGGTGTTTGCCTTGTTGAGTCTCTGGTTGATTCCATTGTTAGCCGCCTGGGCGGAACAGAGTGAATTTAACTCCCTGGCCGGTGCAATGTTGGCCCAGGGAATAGCAATCGCATTGTTGACTCTGCCAGTGACTCTGTTGCTGGGTGCTTGGTTGCCTTTGTTGAGTGCACGCCTGGGGCAGGACAAATCGATAGGTGCAAAATTGTATGGTGCCAATTCCATCGGCGCCGCAGCAGGGGCGTTGGTCGCTGGCTTTGTATTGGTCCCGTTGCTGGGCACAGTTGGGACGATTGTGCTGGCAGCGTTGTTGTTGTTTATTTCTGGAATGGCATGGGCGGCGCAGCGAAGTTGGATAGCATTGCCGTTGTTGCTGGTCTTGGCCTGGCCTGTTTCACAAATGCCTGCTGTCAATCAGTTGTTGCCACAAGGGCAGGCCAATAGTCGCGACTTGTTTGTGCATGAAAATGCCCTGGCGATTACTCATGTAATTAAACGTGAAGATGGTCAACGTCTGTTACTGGCTGATTTGCAGCGTATGGATGCTTCATCTGAGCCACTGGCTGTGGTGTCACAACAAAATCAGGTGCGTCTGCCTTTATTGCTGCACCCGGATCCACAGCAGGTATTGTTCCTTGGCCTGGGGACAGGCATTTCGGCTGCGGCATCGTTGCCCTATCCACAGCTGGAACGTACTGCAGTCGAGTTGTCGCAGGGGGCGATAGAGGCGGCACAGGTGTGGTTTGCGCCAGTCAATGATGATATCAGCGACAAAATGAAAATCGTGCGTGACGATGCGCGTCGTTTTTTGCAAACAACAACACAAAGCTACGATGTGATTATCGGTGATCTGTTTCATCCGGACTTGGTCGGACGCAGTGCCTTGTTGTCGTTACAGCAATTTCAGCGAGCCAAATCGCGTCTGGTTGAAGGTGGCTTGTTTGTGCAGTGGTTGGCATTGAATCAGTTTGATCCCGAATCCCTCAAAGTGGTGTTACGCACTTTTAAGCAGGTTTTTCCGGATGCGTTGATGTTTGTTGATGGTTTTCGCTTGGCGCTGGTGGGTGGTAAACAATGGCGGGTAAGTGTACATACAACATTGCAAAGCCTGGCTAAGCTAGATCAGGCAGCACAGCAGCAAATCACGGGTAGTGAAGGTGTCTGGAGTTGGTTGGGACGCTACTGGGGCCCTGTCACGCTGTCAGAAGGTCCTGTTCAGGGTGAGTGGGCGCCTGTCATTGAATATCATCTGCCTCGGGCTCGTTATCGAGGTGAGATGGACCTGGTGGTGTTGATGGAGTGGCTATTGCAACAACGCCCTCATCTGAATCAGGCGCATCAGGCCTTGCAAGTTGAAATGGCCCAGGCTGAGTTATTCGAGCGCGGATATGTGGCCACAGAGCTCGCGTTACGTGCCTGGGTGGCTGAACTAAAGGGTGATGCGCGTCAGGGGCAACGCTTATTGCAACTTGCTTACCAAGCCAATCCTAAAGACCGTTGGGTCAGTGGCGCCCTGGCTGATCGTATGTATGTAAGTCTGCAGAGCATGACTGCGCGCGGAGCGGATCCACGTAAGACGCTGGAAGCAATACTATTTATCCGGCCTGACCACGTCGATGCCTTGCGCGCGTTGTGGCAGCTGGAGTTGGCTGAGGGTAATAAGGGCCGGGCAGATGAATACCGGCAAATGTTACAGAAATATAGTCCGTTGGATGCTGTTTTACAGCGTTAAGAGCGATATCCCTGAGTTGTGTTGCGGATGAAAAAAAGCCCCCTTCATGGTAAATTACGGCGATGAGTACCAACAAAACGTTGGGTGAAATTCCCGTTCTAGTCGAATCCCGCAAGTCGATAAATAAATTGCATTGGCAGCGCCGTGCTTTTCAATTGTCCGTCATGGCCTTGCTGGTGCTTATTCCGATGAGCGGCCTGTTTCGTATCGATCCAATTCAGGGCGCGTTTGTCATTCTGGGCCGGCAAATCTGGTTTTCTGATTTTGGTATTGTGTTCGGTTTCTGGGTCGCAGTCGCCTGCCTGTTGGCCATGCTCTATTCGGTGATGGGTACGGTGTTTTGTGGTTGGGCCTGTCCGCAGAACACCATGTCGGAATGGGCTAACCGCATGACTCACAAGCTGTTGGGCAAACGCGCCGACATTAGTCTGGACGGCTCACCAATGCAGCTGTCGGCAGCAAAGAATAGGACTCTAAATTGGATTATTTTGATTCTGTTGTCTGCTGGGGTGTCAGCTCTGGTTGCCTTAATACCCTTGTTTTATTTTTATGATCCAATATTGATCTGGAAGTTCGTCAGCTTCCAGTATGATCCTGGTTTGGCGCCATCGCTACATTGGATATATACCGTTTTCTTTCTGGTGATCCTGGTAGATATCACCATGATTCGTCATTTTATGTGCCGTTTCATGTGCATCTACAAGGTATGGCAACATACCTTCAAAACTCGCCAGACTCTGCATGTGGCTTATGATGATACACGCTCGGATGAGTGCGCCAAATGTAATTACTGCGTAAGCTCCTGTTTTCTGGCAATCGATCCACGCAAAACGGATGTCTATGATACCTGTATCAACTGTGGTGAGTGCATTACTGCCTGTGACACCTTGCAGGCACGTAAAGAGACTGGCAAACAGGGGTTGTTGAAATTTGCTATGGGTGAGCGCCAGGGGCAAAGCTTTGCCTATTTCAAGACTAACGTGAATGATCTATTCTCCCGAGTCTCCTGGACATTCCCTATTTTTATCATTGGTGTGTTATTGATGGCCTGGGGATTTTGGGACTACGAGCGGTATCACCTGTCGGCCTACCGTGCGGATACTCTGCAGGCAGATAAAATTCTCGATTATCGTATCTCGGTAGCTAATAAATTTTATGAACCGACTCGGTTGTACGTTTCGATAGAAGGCCTGGAGCAAGATGCCTACACATTGCAGAACGATTGGGTCGATTTTGATACCGCAGGGCGTATCAATGTGAAATTAAGCATACGTCCTGATTTGCCAAAGGGTCTGCATCCAATACTGGTGCGGGTAAAATCCGAGGACGGCTGGGAAGACAGTTTCCGCCTCCAACATTTTTCAGCGGGTAGCGTATGAGCGAGCAACAGAACAAGCCCTTGCCAAAAGAGAAGTTGACTTCGATTGACAGCAAATGGGGTAAAACACCGGAAGACCATTTTGGTTATGACACGGATGAAGAGCGGCTAGCCAAGCGAGGCATGGAAGACTGGGAGCTGCTGGAGTCAATCCCGGAGTCGCAAAAGGGGATACCGAAGTGGTTCATTGGTGTGGTGATCGTGGTGTTGTTGGTGGCCATCGGTTTGAGTTTCCCCTTTTGGGGTGATCGCCCGGGTTATGAGCGTGCCTGGATTGATTGGGGGTTTGGCATAGCAATTCTTTATCTCCTAGTGGCATCGATATTCGTTTATTTCATGGTGCGCCTGTATGGCTCTAAACTTGGTGGCCGCCTCGATCTGGACAAAACCGAAGAAGAGCATAAGCAGACTGATAACAAGCACCCGAGCTAATGGCTAGATTCGGGTTTTTTGTGCTGGCGCTGTTTTTATCTGCCTGTGAGCTGCCTCAAGAGAACACTAGAGTTAAGTTACCGGAACCGGAATCTGAAGGTGCGCAAATGGTGAAGAAGTTCTGTTCCGATTGCCATGCGCCACCAAGTCCGCTGGCTCATACTGCTAAGGAATGGCCCAATGTTATCCACCGCATGCAAGAGCGGCGCCGCATGAAGGCCTATGAGCTGATGAGCGAGCATGAGCTGGGTGTTACGCTGAAGTATTTACAACAATTTGCCAAGAGTGTCTGATGCGAAGTTTGTTTGCTGTATTAATTGCCGTGCTGATATCTGCCTGTAGTGATCCTGATCCCCGTTACCAGATTACGCCACAGAAGTGGAATGATGTAGTGATCGAGATTCAATCGAGACCGATACCCGTTCGTCCAGGGATGAATGAGTTCCTGGTGTTAGCCACTCTGGAACGCGGTAAGCCTGTGCGGGATCTTATTATCTCGTTGCGGGCTGAGGCCGGCGATAACTGGCAGCAGGCGATTCAGGATGGCCATAGCGGTGTTTATCGTCGCGCCCTGCGTCTGTCAGGTGGGCCTTTTCTCTATGTTCAACTGCAAAAGAAAAAGGCAGGTGAAGAAGTAGTGTTGGAGTTTCCGCTGGTCTATGACGGCGATTTATAAGTACTGATAAAGAATTGATCTGGTGGTGTTGCGCATCTCTGTGTGCAGTGTTTCTCTATGACTTATTGACGCGTTTGCTCAAGCGGCTACTCTGTTCCCAGCGGCGTAATAACATGGTTTTGGCGCCCCCTCTCTTACCCTGACAAATAGGGCAGGTCAGGTAACTAAGATAAAGTTCTTTCGGCATGCGTCCGGCGTCGAGCAGCTCGGATTGCATTTCGCGAACACTGCTTTTGATGCTGCCAATATCCCCCTGATGTAATTTGCCGCGCAGTTGAAACGGGCTGGGCAAACGTGTGACATGGCGTGAAGGTGAGTCACCAGATGTTAAGGGGCAGAATATCCTGCCGCGCATCCAGCCGGTTTGGGTCAGATAAAAGTTCGGCCAGCGTGGCTCCAACTCCAGCTGTGTGATTAGGTGTCGTACGCGGCCGAGATAGACTTCGTAGCCCATTGGCATGTGTAGAAATGTTGGAATGGATAATTCAATGATTGCTTCACTTCCCAGGTCCACATCCTGCTTGTCCCAGTCGGGAAACTGCTCAGGGCAGCCACATTCCAGTGTCATGAATTGTGTCTGGATTTAAATATAGTCATGGCGCTGTTTGCTAGGAACAGCCACAGGCCAATCCCCATGATGGTGGCCGACAGCGCGCCGATAGGGATATAAATCTTATGTACTTCGTTTATGTGCTCGGCGCCTTCTTGCAGTAGCAGCTGGCCTTCCCAGATGCCAAAGATCAACAGGCTGCCGTAAAAACAGGTGACACCGAGAAGGGTTAGCCAAAAAGAGATGTCTTCCAGTTTGCGTGACCATATCTCGGTGCCGGTAAAACGCGGTAACAAGTAGTAGGTGACTGCCATGGCCAGCATCATCACTCCACCGATAAGATTGATATGGGCATGGGCCAGCGGATCGATCATATGGCCTGGACCGCCATAAGGGCTGCCGATGCTATCTAGCCAGGCGCGAATCGGAGGGAGCATTTGAAGCACCCCGTGAATGCTGCCAATGAAAAAGCAGGTGACAGAGGCGCCAAGAAACTTCGTCAGATGTCTATATTTTGTTGTTGCAGGCATTCCCTAACCCAACTTCTACTACAGTAATTTTCAATTATTTCGCGTGATACAGAGCAACAATTTTACAATAAAAAAGCCCGGGAGGCCCGGGCTTTTTTATTAGATTTGGTATTGATTTAATCTGGGCTATGTTTGCCTTCAATGCTTTTTACAGCCACTTCACTCATGGCGCCAGCCAAAACTACACACAGACCAAAAAAGAGCACGATTGGAACTAAAATCCCCATTATTTTCCCTCCCAAAAGAAAATTTATTTAAACATTTAAAACCTGTCGGTCGAGTCTAGAGTAAATCAGATTGCAGTGCAAGTCCAAAGTCTAATGCTTTTCGACGATAGCCGCACCAACACCGCGAGGGTCGCTGGCGGCCTCGACATCATTAGTTGTTTTTTGCCATAGAATCGCCTGCATATTGCCGTATTGGCGATTTATCTGTTTGAATTCATGGCCTAGCAATTTCAGCTGCGCTTGCTGCTCTTCAGATAACACATTGGGCTCGAACTGGATAACATCTGGCAGGAACTGGTGGTGGAAGCGGCCACGGCTGACCCAGTTGCTAGGTGGCTTATCTGCGGCAAATTCCAGCGCGCCAAGCAACACCATGGTGATAATGCGGCTGCCGCCTGGGGTGCCGAGTATGGCTAGCCGGTCTTCTGTTTCGAGAAAGGTGGGCGTCATACTCGATAAGGGTCGTTTGCCGGGGGCGATAGCATTGGCTTCGGCCCCAACCAGACCGTAACCATTCGGAACGCCTGGCTTGGATGAGAAATCATCCATCTCGTTGTTTAGCAGTACGCCGGTGCCGGGCGGGACAAAACTGGCGCCAAAGGGGTAATTGATGCTCAAGGTTGCGGCGACGCGATTCCCTTCCTGGTCAAGGATGGAGAAATGGGTAGTATCCTGCCCAGCGTTCTCGAGGACCACGCCAGGTAAGCTGTTGCTGGCGGTGGCACGGTCCAGTCGAATAGTGTTGCGCAGGCCAGCTGCATAAAACGGATGGGTCAGTTTTTCGCTTGGGATCTCAACAAAATCCGGATCACCCAGGTATTCAGCCCGGTCACGGTAGGCGCGCCGCATTGCCTCGATAACGGTATGGATCTGTTCTGTTTCTGTCATCTCTTCCAGTTCAAAACCAGCCAGGATGTTGAATATAGTCACCAGGGCAATGCCGCCGGAAGAAGGTGGTGATACTGAAGTGATACGTATGCCTTTGTATTCGCCCTGGATGGGTTGGCGTTCAACAATCTGATATTCACCCAGGTCCTGCTGGCTCCAAATGCCACCCGCCTTGCGTACTCCCTTGACCAGTTTTTTGGCCACCTTGCCATTGTAGAATCCAGCATGACCTTTGTTTGCCAGAGCTTCCAGCGTATTGGCCAGGTCGGGTTGTTTGATAATGTGGCCAATGGCTGGGATGTCGTTGTTGTGCAGAAAAATGCGCGCCGTTTCGGCGTTGGCCTGCATCCCCTTGAGCATGAAACCAGCCAGTTTTTTGTAGCGCTCGTCAACGGCAAAACCCTCACGAGCTACGCGGATCGCTGGGGCAAGGCTCTGCTTCAAGGGTAGGCGGCCATACTTTTCGGCAATGTGGACCAGAGCGGCCGGTTCGCCGGGAATGCCCGCAGCCAATGGTCCTTTGGTAGACAGTCCAGGGACTACTTCGCCATCTTTATCCAGGTACAAATCACGATGAGCGGCCAGAGGGGCGCGTTCTCGCCCATCAACCATCACCTGGAAATTATCCTCAGCGCGATGCAACAGCCAAAAGCCACCCCCGCCGATGCCTGAACCGCTGGGTTCTACCACCGCCAGCGTGGCGCTGACTGCCACTGCTGCATCAAAGGCATTTCCGCCAGCTGCAAGAATTTCATGGCCAGCAGCGGTTGCAATTGGATGGGCGCTGGCGACCGCAGACGCAGATGGGGTGTTGGCCTGGGCCGGGAAGACAAACGCCAGCAGCAGGACCAATGGCCCTGCTATTTGCAATAAGCGTTGTTTTAGAAGAATGCCGCCAATTCGAGAGTGATTGATTCTCATGGCGATAGTAATCAAGAATCAGCCGTGATGCGCGTGTACTTATCCATCAGCTGATCCTGGGTTTCTTCGTTATCCGGGTCTTTTGGAATGCAGTCAACCGGACAGACCTCTACACACTGGGGTGTATCGTAGTGACCGACACACTCGGTACACAGATTGGGGTCGATCTCGTAGATCTCGTCGCCCTGGGATATTGCGCTGTTAGGGCACTCTGGTTCGCAGACGTCACAGTTGATGCATTCGTCAGTGATGATTAAAGACATACCTTGCTACCTTCTTTACTGTCTGTTGCTAAAGTTAGTTATTTTATCTTATTTTTCAGTTTGTCCTTAAGTGCAGAAAAAACTTTCTCATGGACAAAACTGCTGACATCCCCACCCAGCCGGGCCAGTTCTTTTACCAGGCTTGAGGAGATGTAGGTGTATTGTTCGGCCGGCATCAGGAACAGGGTCTCGATTTCCGGCGCCATTTTCCGATTCATGCCAGTGAGCTGAAATTCGTACTCAAAATCAGACACCGCCCGCAGTCCGCGCAAAATTATCTGCGCATTCTTCTGCCGGGCAAAATCCACCAGCAATGTGTCAAAACCGCAGACCTCTATCTTGTCAACATTGGTTAGCACAGTGTTGGCCAGATCAATACGTTCTTGCAGCGAAAAAGCTGGCTGCTTACCGCTATGTTCAGCCACTGCCACAATCACCTTGTCAAACAGCTTACTGGCTCGCTGGATCAGGTCAGTATGGCCATTGGTGATCGGGTCAAAAGTGCCTGGATAGATGGCGGTAGTTGTCATCGCTAAGTTTACCTTCGCTGCTTGCCAAGGCCTGATATCCTGAAAGGTCGAATGATATCACGAACTTGTAATTTGGCGCAGAGCCAGAAAGTATGCCACCTCACCGGCCTTTTTATTGCGTAGCAGCTGCCAGTTGTCGGGCAGGTGGGGTGGTGGCCTGCTGCTTGAATCTTCCAGATAGATATAGGCCTTGTCTTTGAACCAGCCGCCTTGTTCGAGTAGTTGGCAGCACTGTGCCAGACAGTTAGCCCGATAGGGTGGGTCGAGAAAAACCACATCAAAGCATGTGGAAATGCCTTTTAGATAGTGGAAAACATCGCTGTTTTCGACGCGTCCAGTTTGGCTGCCCAGTGTTTTTAAATGTTGGCGAATCTGCGCCGCTGCATTTCTGTCCTGTTCCACCATCACAACTTCATTGGCGCTACGAGACAGGGCTTCAAGGCCAATGGCGCCACTGCCAGCGAAAAGATCGAGGCAACGGGCTCCGGGAATTTCAGCCTGCAGCCAGTTGAACAGAGTTTCACGTATCCGGTCGGCGGTCGGGCGCAGGTCGGCAATCGCCGGGAAGTTCAGTTTGCGCCCACGCCACTCGCCACCAATGATGCGCAGTTGACCCTGTTGCTTTGATTTGGCCAAGCTTATTCTGCTTCCCCACCCACCATCACCGTGACCATCTTGTCTGGTTGCACGTGGCGTTTGAATGCGTCTTTGATCTGCTCAATGGTGACGGCATCGACTTTGTCGGTGTAAGTGTCGAGGTAGTCGAGTGGCAGCCCATAAAAACCGATCATGGCGAGGTTCTCAACGATTTTGCTATTGCTATCCAAATTCAGGGCAAAACCACCGGTGATGTTTTTCTTGGCTGCGATCAGCTCTTCTTCAGAAGGGCCATTCTGCATAAATTCCGTCAGGGTCTGCTTCAGTACCTTGAGTGCCTCTTCAGCTTGATCATTACGTGTCTGCAGGCTTAGCTGGAATGGGCCGCGCTGGCGCATGGGACTGAAGTAACTATAGGTGCTATAGGAGAGGCCGCGTTTTTCGCGCACCTCTTCGCTTAGACGCGAGACCAGTCCACTGCCGCCGAGAATGTGGTTGCCAACATACAGCGCAAAGGTGTCATCGTCACCACGCTTGATAGCGGGTTGACCCACCAGCAAATGAGTTTGGCTCGAAGGGAAGGCTTTTTTAACGACCTCTGCCTGACTGAGTGATTTAACTTCAGGGATGCTGGTCGCTGCCTTGCCTGCAGGTAATTGACCAAGCAGGGTCTCGGCCAGTTTGTCGGCCTGTTTTCTGTCAACGGCACCGACGATGGCGATGACCGCATTGCGGCCGACGTAATAGCGCTCGTGATGTTCCACCAAGTGTTTTCGTTTGATCTGTTTTACCGATTCTTCAGTACCGGAGGCTTCATTGGCATAAGGGTGATCACCATATAAAGCAGCAAAGAATGTCTCACCGGCAATGGCGCCGGGGGACTGTTTTTTGCCTTGCAGGGCAATTAACATGCGGTTGCGTTCACGTTCCAGCGACTCCTTCGGGAAGGTCGGTTCACTGATTACCTTGGTCATGGTAGTGATGGCCTTGTCGAGTAGCTGCGGCTGAGTCAGGCTGCGCAGGCTGACAATAGACATATCGCGATGCGAGCTGGTGCTGAACTGGGCGCCGATGGCAGAGAATGCGTCGGCAATTTCGTCGGTATTCATTTTGCCTGCGCCCTCATCCAACAGGCCATTAGTCATCAAGGCAACACCGGGGATCTTGTCGCGCGCACCGGCTGCATCAAAGATGATGCGAATATCCACCATAGGCAGTTCAGGTGCAGGCACGAAATAAACGCGGGCACCATTGCTGGTCTGCCAGTGCTGAATTTCAGGTGAGGCGTTGGCCAGACTACTACTGATCGCCAACAGGGCAATCACAATCCATTGCGTGAAATTTTTATAACGGTTGATCATATTTCGATCCTGCTTGTTGTTATTGGGTTTGATTAGTGGCGCATGCCGGCACTTGGACGGACAGCTTGTTTACCATCCAGTGGTTGCGGATCAAGTACGGCAACGGTCAGACTGTCGTCGATCAAATATTTGCGTGCCACTTCGCGTACCTGTTCGGCAGTTACTTCCTGAATCCGTGTCGCGTATTGATCGCTCAAGCGCCAATCCATGCCCATGGTTTCGAGCTGGCCGATTTTCATAGCTTGATAAAAAACCGAATCCTGTTGATACACTTCGCTGGCGATCACCTTTGCTTTAATGCGGGCCATTTCATCTTCGCTGATTAGTTCTTCCTTGACCTGTTTAATCTCAGCGCGGATGGCCTGTTCCAGCTCTTCGATGGTATGGCCCTGGGCCGGGTTGCCATCAAATAGAAACAGGGTGTCAAGGCGTGAGAAGGGATTGTAACCGGCCCCGGCGCTGGCGGCGATTTGCTGGCCACGTATTAGATTCTTGGCAAATCGGGCGCTGTTGCCACCGTCTAGCACGCTGGAGAGGACATCCAGGGCATACGGTTCCCACTCTTCATCAGCGCCTTGAACGGCAGGTGCCTTGTAGCCCATTAATAGATAGGGCAGTTCGGCGGGCGCTTTGATGGTGAGTCTGCGTTCACCCTTCTGTTCTACTTCGAGCTGAGGTTTGGGCGGGGTGATGTTGTCAATCGGTTTGTGTGGACCGAAATGTTTTTTTGCCAACTCATACACTTCATCCGGATTAACATCACCCACAACCACCAAAGAAGCATTGTTCGGTGCATACCAGACTTCATACCAGTCGCGGATGTCCTGGGCGGTCATGTTTTCCAGATCGTTCATCCAACCGATCACCGGCCAGCGGTAGGGATTGGTGACAAAGGCGTTGGCGTTAAAGGCTTCGTAGGTGATTGATTCAGGGTCATCCTCAGTGCGCATACGGCGTTCTTCCATGACCACTTTTATCTCTTTGGCGAACTCTTCATCCAGCACCTTCATGTTGCGCATGCGGTCGGCTTCCATCTCAAAGCTGATCTCGAGACGATCCTTGTGCAGGCGTTGAAAATAAGAGGTGTAGTCGCGGCTGGTGAAGGCGTTTTCCTTACCGCCCTGTTCGGCGATGATACGCGAGAACTCACCCGGTGCATGTTTGTCCGTGCCCTTGAACATCATATGTTCCAGCACGTGGGAGATGCCAGTAGTGCCGTTGAGCTCATAGCTGCTGCCGACCTTATACCAGACCATTGAGGCCACCACCGGGGCGCGATGATCTTCCTTGACGAAGATTTTCATGCCGTTGTCGAGCGAGTATTCGTGAACCTCGCTGGCAATGGCTGCTTGAAACAAAAATGCAGTACTCAAAAGGGACCATAACGTCACTCTTATTTTCATTTAGATATTCCCTTAGATTCTCTAGTGTGAATACGATTGTGGTAGCATAGCCTATCTGATTCGGGCCAATGTTTCGACCACGAGATCAACAAACAATTCATTTAACAACTCTCTCTATGACCAAGGGATTTTATGTTTGGTTTCCTGAAAAAAAAGAAAGGTGATGATGACAAGCAGCTTGATCAGGCTGAGCTGCAGACGACTGAGTCAGTCGAGTCTGAGTCGACTGACTCAGAGGCTGGCGAGCGTATCGAGACTTCTGAGACCAATGAGCTTGAATCTACACTGACTGAGCCAGAGGCTGCCGAGCTTGAAGCCTCTGAGCCGGAACGGACTGAACCAGAACCGTCTGAACCAGAACAACTGGAGCTCATTGACGAGCCGACTGCTATGTCTGAGCCGGTAGCGCATGAACAAGAGCCGGATGAACAGGCTATTGCCGACATTGAACCTGAACAAATAGCCGCGACGGCCAATAAAAAAGGCTTTTTTTCGCGGCTGAAAAAAGGCTTGGCCAAGACCCGTGATGTCCTTAATACCGATGTCCGTGATCTGGTGCCCGTGGGTCGTAAAATCGACGACGATGTGCTGGAGGAGCTGGAAACACAGCTGCTGACGGCCGATGTCGGCGTCGATGCCACCATGGAAATCATTAGTGATCTCACCGCGCGGATGAAGCGCAAACAGCTGGGTGATGCAGAGGCCCTGCTGGCGGCGCTGCGAGAAAATATGCTTGAGATCCTGCAGCCGGTGAGTAATCCGCTGCGGCTCGAAGGCGAAGCACCTTATGTCATCCTGATGGTCGGCATCAACGGTGCCGGGAAAACCACCACGATAGGTAAATTGGCCAAGCGTTTTCAGAACCAAGGCAAGTCAGTCATGCTGGCGGCCGGTGATACCTTTCGCGCCGCCGCAGTCGAACAGCTGCAAACCTGGGGTGAGCGTAATAACGTTCCTGTAGTTGCACAACAGCGCAGTGCAGACCCGGCCTCGGTGGCTTTTGATGCAGTGCAGGCAGCAAAGGCGCGTGGCGTTGACGTGTTGATTGTGGATACCGCCGGGCGTTTACATACTCAGTCCAATTTAATGGAAGAACTGAAGAAAGTGAAACGTGTGATGGCCAAACTGGATGAGAATGCGCCACACGAAGTGCTGCTGGTGCTGGATGGTGGCATCGGCCAGAACGCCGTGGTCCAGGCCGAACAGTTCCACCAGGCGGTGGATGTCACAGGCCTGGCACTGACCAAACTGGATGGTACGGCCAAGGGCGGTGTGGTGTTTGCTATCGCCAAAAAACTGGGCCTGCCGATTCGTTTAATCGGTGTGGGTGAAGGTATTGATGATTTGCGTGATTTCAACGCAGAAGAATTTGTCGATGCGTTGTTAGAGAAAACAGAGTCATAATTCCAGCTGAATAGTTGCATGATTCATTTCAGCAAAGTCACTAAGCGTTATCCTAACGGCTTCGAAGCCTTGGTTGATGTCAGCCTGCACATCAAAAAGGCAGAGATGGTTTTTCTGACCGGGCATTCTGGCGCCGGTAAAAGCACCCTGTTAAAAATGATTCCCCTGATCGAACGTCCCAGCGCTGGTCAGGTGATCATTGATGATAAACACCTGGGCCGGGTCAAGCGGCGTCAGATTCCCGCGCTGCGGCGCGATATCGGTATCATCTTTCAAGACAGCAAACTGCTCAATGATCGTAATGTCTTTGATAATGTGGCCCTGCCGTTGCTGGTCTCGGGTGAACACCATCCGCGTGAGGTGGGGCGTCGGGTCAGGGCCGCTTTAGATAAGGTGGGGCTGCTGAATCGGGAAAATGATTTTCCTGTTTATCTTTCCGGTGGTGAGCGCCAGCGGGTGGGGATTGCCCGGGCGGTGGTTAATCGCCCCAAGGTGCTGATTGCCGACGAACCCACCGGTAACCTGGACCCTGTCCTGTCTCGCGAAATTATGTCGCTGTTCGAACAGTTTAATCAGGTTGGGGTGACCTTGTTGATCGCCTCGCATGACCTGGAGTTAATCGGGAGCCTCAACAAACGCATTGTTTCGATTCGCAATGGGCGGATGCTGGCAGATGAAGGAGGCAGGGTTGAAGCCGCACAAACAGGCTAATCGATATTCGGCCAAGGATGACGTCAAGCAGAATGTCACTGTAAAACGTGTACCGGCGGCGCAGCGCAGTGGTCGCGTGGGGCTGATTAAACGGCTACGCAACTATTTTGCGCTCCATTTTCATGTGCTCACCACCACGCTGAGTCAACTCGGGCGGGCCTTGATGGGCAATTTCATGACGGCGGTGGTTATCGGAATCTCCCTGGCGTTGCCGGCGGCGCTGCATGTGTTTCTAAATAAGGTCGAAAGTTTAGGCGCGGCCTGGCAGGAATCGGCCCAGATTTCACTTTTTTTGCAGCCAAACATCTCTGCTCAAAACTCAACTCAGCTGATGAACGAACTAAAAAGCTGGCCAGAGATCGACAGCCTTGAATACATCAGCCCGGAACAAGCATTGGAGGATTTCAGGCAAAATTCAGGTCTTGGGGATGCGCTGGCCATGCTGGATGATAATCCATTGCCTGGTGTGGTCGTGGTGTCACCCACCATGGCGCATCAGAATCCTGCCGCTGCAGAATCGTTGTTAGAGCGCCTGCGCCAGCGCCCGGAAGTGGATCTTGCCCAGCTCGACCTTGAATGGGTGCAGCGTTTACATGGCCTGATTGGCCTTGCTGAGCGGGTCGTGCTGGTTCTGGGTGGCCTGCTGGCATTGGCGGTGCTGTTTGTGATTGGCAATACCATCCGCCTGGCGATCCAAAACCGCCATGATGAAATCGAGGTGATCAAGTTGATCGGCGGTAGTGATGCCTTTGTGCGGCGGCCGTTTCTCTATAACGGTATGTGGTTTGGTCTGTTTGGTAGTCTGCTGGCATGGTTGTTAGTGAATATATTGCTGATGGTCCTCGACGGCCCGGTGAGACAACTGGCCGAGCTATATGACAGTCAATTTTCATTGGGTCTGGTTGATATTAAAACCACACTACTGCTGTTGTTGTTGGGGCCGTTGTTGGGATTGGTTGGCGCATGGTTGGTAACAGGTAGACGTTTACGGGTCATCGAACCCGCATAACTTGTTGTTTTACCCATTTATTCCTGGAACTTCTGCGCTTGTTAGCACTCATAGATTATGAATGCTAGAATAACTTCCGAAAATTCCGAAGTGCATGGTAGAGGTCGGGTTAACTCAGCGGAGTTAGCCGGATTGTGGACCTTGAACTCTGGAAACGACTAACAAGGGGTAAAACATAGATATGAGTAAAAGCATGGATTTGGCTCTGGCCCTTCCAACTCACAGCATTGAAGCCTACCAGGCAGCGGCAACTCGCATCCCGGTACTGAGTGCCGAGGAAGAGCGGGAACTGGCCATTCGTTTACACCGTGACAATGATCTTGGGGCAGCGCGTCGTCTGGTGCTGTCCAACTTGCGATTTGTTGCTTACATCGCTCGCGGCTACCGTGGTTATGGTCTGCCCGAGGCTGATCTGATTCAGGAAGGCAGTATTGGTCTGATGAAGGCCGTCAAACGCTTTGATCCTGAAATGAACGTACGTCTTGTCTCTTTTGCTGTGCACTGGATCAAGGCAGAAATTCATGAATACATTCTGCGCAACTGGCGCATCGTAAAAGTTGCTACCACCAAGGCGCAACGCAAATTGTTTTTTAATCTGCGTAAGGCGCGTGTCCGCCTTGGCTGGATGAGTCAGGATGAGATCAAAACAGTTGCAACTGATCTGGGTGTAACTGAAGAAAATGTGCGCGAGATGGAGAAACGTCTCAATGCCCATGATGCCTCATTTGACCCTTATACTAGTGATAATGATGATGACATTGTGTCTGCGCCGGTTGCCTATTTGACTGATCAACGTCCTGATCCGGCTAATGAGCTGGAAGAGATGCAGTCTAAAAACCTGAGCGAACAAAAGTTGCGTGATGCATTAGCGCAACTGGATGAGCGTAGTCTCGATATTCTGAACAGCCGCTGGCTGTCAGAACAGAAGTCCACCCTGCACGATCTTGCTGATAAGTATGGTGTTTCCGCTGAGCGTATTCGTCAGCTGGAAAACAATGCGATCAAAAAGCTGAAGAAGGTGATGGTAAGCTAATCAATTAAGCTGACATAAAATTGAATATGAACCGGGCCAAGTGCCCGGTTTTTTTGTGCAGTGGATATTAATATTTTGTCTTGATTAAAATACTTTGAAAATTATTTTAATGACCAATTGTAATGGAGTTGAATCATGAGTGTGGATGCTGTTAGTTGGAAAGCAAGATTCCTTGCCATTCGCAGTAATAAGATTTTTGAGATGTCGGTGGTTGCCATCATCATCCTGTCGGCAATGATGATTGGCGCAACGACGTATGACATTGATCCGAACTGGTTGGGGTTGCTGAAGTTTTTTGATATCGCTGTTACGGTCTTCTTTTTGATTGAGTTATTGATACGCATGGCTGCAGAAGAAAAGTTTAGTAACTTTTTCAAGAATGGTTGGAACATATTTGATTTTCTAGTTGTTACAGCCAGTCTGATTCCTATTGACGACAGTCAAATGGTGTTGTTGGCACGGCTGTTACGTGTCTTTAGGGTATTGCGCCTGGTCTCTATGATTCCAGAGTTACGCATCCTGATGGATGCATTGGTTAAAGCCATTCCACGTATCGGTTATGTTGTTCTGTTGATGTTTATTATTTTTTATATCTTTGGTGCTATAGGCAGTTTTTGGTTTGAAAAAATTAATCCGGTTCTTTGGGGTGATATCAGCATAGCTATGTTGACACTGTTCCGCGTTGCCACGTTTGAAGACTGGACCGATGTGATGTATGAAACCATGGAGGTTTATCCATTCAGTTGGATTTTTTACCTTGTATTTATTTTTCTGACTGCATTTGTTTTTCTGAACATGATGATTGGGGTTGTGCTTGATGTGATGCAGCAGGAGCATGAAAAATACAACCGTGAAGCAGGCGAAGGTGAGGCCGGTGAAGTGCATTGGATTAAGGAGCATACCGCAGAGATCGAGCAACGTCTGGAACGGATGGAAAGTTTGCTGAAACAGGTGGCACAAAAATCAAACTAAAATCTTGATTGGTATATTCAGATTGGAGTTATTTTAAGTTTATGATCACTATCGCGTTGTTTTGTCTTGCTAAGATTGTTTAATTCAAGCGAGTAAGGCATTGATTGAGCAGGATTAAGGGTGCGCTTTGGCTATCTCGCAAGACTATGATTATTATAGAAATACTTTGTATTTAACTCAGATATTAGAATCAAAAATGACATGATTTTGTAATATTCCAGTGTTATCCTTTGCTCAAGGTAAGGGGGCTAAGGCTTACAGCAAAGTATGTTGTGTTGCTGCTAATGGATTAACAAGTGAAAGGACTGTCGCCATGAGTGATGTGTTGAAAGCTAATTCAGAAATGGATGTTCATAACAGCGAAATCGAGTCACTTGCCGTTCAATATGAGATAGATGAAAAAGAAGTCCGTCTTATCTACGAGCGAGAGCTGAGCAAACTTAAGCTCAGCTGTCGTGTTAAGTCATTCCTGCCTGTGCTTTGCACTCGCCACGTCAAAGAAATAATTCAGCGCAACTTCCATCCAAAAGTTATTTAACCCGTCTCATTACTGCTACTTCTGTCGTCACATCTTAATGTGAGAGAATGACCGCGCTATAGGTTATTTCAGGCGCATATATATTGAAGAACACACATGGTCATACCGCAGCCAAGGGCATCGTTTTGTCACTGCTGGGTTTTAGTCTGCTCTCTTTTGGTGATGCCACAATCAAATATCTCAGCAGCTATTACAGCACCTATTCGGTGGTGTTTTATAACTCGCTATTTGGATTGATTGTTTTGCTAATGCTGTCGCCGTGGTTAGGTGGCATAAAGAATACACTTAGAGACCCGCGCATCAAACTGCACCTGATACGCGGTGGTTTGGTGTTTGTGCAGCTATCACTGATTGTTTATGTCTTCAGCCAGCTTCCCCTGGCCAAGGCTTATGCCATTTCATTCGTTGCACCGATGTTCTCTGCATTGTTAGCTATTCCTTTGCTAAAAGATAAACTGACTTGGGGTCATGGTGTCGCAATCATTTCTGGATTTTTGGGCGTATTAATTATCCTCAGGCCCGGCTTGATTCCGTTTGAAGTGGCTGCACTGGCTGCATTGGCTTCGGCGCTGTTTTTTTCGCTGGTGAATATCACTGCCCGTTATATGCGCGATTCAAACCATACCTTGTTGTCATGGGCCTTTTATCCGCATGTGGTGATTATCTCAATCCTGTTGTTGCTGTTTTTCGATAAGCTGCAAGGACCTCGGTTACAGGATCTGGGGTATCTAGTTTTTATGGGCGGAGTGTCAGCTTTTGGCGCTATTTGTATTGCCCGAGCATTTGCGCATGCCCGCACCGCCACAGCTGCTTCGTTTCATTATGTGCAAATGTTGTGGGGAGCAGTGCTGGGTTATTTCATCTTTGGAGATCGAATCGATGTTTGGACCGCAGTTGGCGCCGTGGTGATTATCGGTAGTGGTTTGTGGTTAATGCGAGTAGAACGGAATGTTATTTAGATTGCCCAGTTAGGCCGTAAGCTGGTTTGTTCAGTTGGCAATGTGATCTGGCTAGCAATAGTATGTGCATCCATCTCTTGCATAAAAGGAATTTGCCCCAGTATTGGTGCTTCAATCATTTGCGATAAGGTTTGAATGTTTTGTTCAATACAGCTCATGTCAGGATCAATCTGATTGGCGATCCAGCCTGCCAATGGCAAGCCGGTGGCACGAATAGATTCGACGCTAAGCAAGGCGTGATTTAAACAGCCAAGTTGCATGCCTACCACAAGGACCACAGGTAGTTGCATCCGCTTGGCTAAGTCAGCCATGCTTTGAAAATCGTTTAGTGGTACCAGCCAGCCTCCGGCGCCTTCTACGACGATATAATCGCTTTGCTCGCTGATAGATTGGAAGTGTTGATAGATGGTTTCGATGTCAATGCGAATATTGTTTTGTGTTGCCGCTATATGAGGTGCGATTGCCGGTTCAAAGGCGTAGGGATTTATCTCGTCATAGCTCAGCTCGATATTGCTTTGTTGTTGCAGTAACAGCGCGTCTTGATTGCGTAATCCATTAGCAGTTTTATCACATCCTGCCGAGATGGGTTTCATGACGCCGACTTTATGCCCTTGCTGTTTAAGCGCTTCAATAATACCGAGACTGATCCATGTCTTGCCTACGTCGGTATCGGTGCCGGTAATAAAGTAGCCACGCATAATTATCCTCGCTTTATCTGTGATAACGGAACATGCACTGCACCATCTTCATGGTGTTGCTCAGGCTTAGCGTCACTACCCCAGGCATGACCATAGACAACTTCATAGGTGGCAGGCAGTTGGCCATCGCTGTTTCTGAATTGATCGTAAGCGCCCAGCATCTGTTTTAGTTTTTGTTTGCCGGTGAGGCCGTGGTTGCGGCCAGAGGTGACATTGTGCGCCCCCATGGCTTTGAGATCACGCATAATTCCCATGCCGTCTTGATAGGTAAGCGTGAGGCGTTCAGTGTCCATCACCGGGTCGGCCAGTTTTGCACGCAGCATGGCATCACCGATATCGTGCATATCGATGAAGGTGTTAACGTGAATTATGTCATCAACCGCCTGCCATGCCTGGCGCAATTCTTTTAGGGTGTCCGGGCCAAAGGTGGTAAAAAGCAGCAGTCCGCCTGGTTTGAGTACGCGTTGAAATTCACTGAAAGCTAAATCCAGATTACTACACCACTGGATAGCAAAATTTGAGAACACCATGTCAAGGCAGTTATCGGCAAGTGGCAACTGCTCAGCATCGCCGCACACAAAGCGTTGTTTACCGAACCAACGATTTACCATGCCCTGGCGTTGATGCGCCAGTTTAAGCATTGCCGGAGCAAGATCGAGGGCAATGACCTCACAGCCCTTGTAACGTTTACACAAGGCATTGCTGAGAATACCAGTGCCAGCACCCACATCGAGAACGCGTTTGGGTTCGAGTTTGATCAGATCCAGACGTTCCAGCAGGCGTTGACCAATCTCCTGCTGCAATACCGCAACTTCGTCATAGTGTGGCGCGGCGCGATCAAAGGATTCGCGAATCAGGTGTTTGTCGAGTTGGTATGGGTCCTGATGCATGTTTATGGTTTTATAAATTCTTCAAGCAGGTTAACAAATTCATCGGTATGAGAAAGAAAGGGGGCGTGGCCAACACCCTTCATTATGTTGATACGGGCCTGGGGTAACAATTGTTTGATCACTTCTGTTGTGGCGACGGGCACAAGCATATCCCGTTCCCCAAAAATGAACTGCACCGGCAGTTGTAATTGCGGCAGTTGTGGTCGTAAGTTGGCACTGTTTAGAATTTCAAGACCCAGTCTTAGCGCTTCTGTTTGTGGCAGCGGGCGTTGTTCGACAATGCTGCGGATATCACGCAGTAACTCTTTTTCATTGGTTGTGCCTCGTACCTGCAGTGCGAGAAAACGCTTCAGGGTTTGCTCGGTATTTTTAGTTAGGTTGTCTGTGAAGGCAGCCAAATTATCGCCCGGCGTGGCATGAGGCCAGTCCTCAGTTTTGATGAACTGTGGCTGTGCTGCTACTAACACCACCTTGTTGATTTGTTGTGGGTAGTGGAGTGCAGTATTCAGCGCGGCCATGCCGCCCAGTGACCAGCCAATCCAGCTTGCATGTTGTGGGGCGCTGTCGAGCAACAGTTGTGACAGGCGCATCAGGTCAAAACCACCGGCGGGCATGGGGCTGAGGCCGTGGCCGGGCAGATCAATCAGGGTGATTCGATAACGATCTTGCAGCGCTTCGACGGTCGGTTGCCATACACCACTATGCAGACCCCAGCCGTGGATTAAAACCAGATCGGGTACTGTTCCCTGCTTGGGGCCATGGGTTTGCGTATGCAGCAAACTCATTTGATCTGTTCCAATGCGTTCAACAGATGCTCTACGTCTGATTCACTATGTTCTGCTGAAAAAGTAATGCGTAATCTTGCCGTGCCTTCAGGAACAGTCGGTGGACGAATGGCACTGATGAGAATGCCTTTCTCTAATAAAGCCGCACTCATAGCCAGTGCTTTGGCGTTGTCTCCAATCACGAGTGGTTGGATGGGTGTGCTTGATTCCATCAATTGCAGACCGAGTTCAGTCGTACCTTGGCGAAATTGTTTTATAAGTGTTTGCAGTTTTTCGCGGCGCCAGTGTTCGTTTTGAATCAGCTTCAGACTAATGCGAGTGGCCTCTGCCAGTGCTGGCGGTAAGGCGGTGGTGTAGATGTAAGGCCGGGCTTTCTGGATTAGATATTCGATTAATTCATCTGAGCCGGCGACAAAGGCGCCAAAGGTGCCGAAGGCCTTGCCCAGGGTGCCTATGAGGATGGGTACTTCTTTCATGTTTAAACCAAAGTGTTCGACGCAGCCACCGCCATGTTCACCCAGCACACCAAAGCCATGGGCATCGTCGACCATTAGCCAGGCGTCGTGTTGTTTAGCCGTTTGGCTCAATTCAGGCAGTGGTGCCAGGTCGCCATCCATGCTGAAAACACCATCGGTGACCACCAGTTTTTCACCCGAGTCGCGTTTGGCCAGTTTTAGTGCCAGGGCATTGCTGTCGGCATGAGCATAGCGTTGCAGCCGTGCCTGAGACAGCAGGCCGCCGTCGAGCAGTGAGGCATGGTTGAGCCTATCTTCAAAGACAAAGTCACCGCGGCCGCAGAGGGCGGCGATGACGCCCATATTGGCCATATAGCCGGTGGAGAACAGCAGGGCGCGGGGACGGCCAGTAAATGCAGCCAACTCCTCCTCCAGGGCGTGATGTGCCACTGAATGGCCATTGACCAGGTGTGAGGCGCCGCTACCCACGCCCCAGTGTGTGATGCCGTCCTGCATTGCCTTGACGACGTCAGGATGGTTGGCGAGGCCAAGGTAGTCGTTGCTGCAGAAGGAGAGCAGTTTTTGGCCATCAACACTGAGATGGACCCCTTGGGGTCCATCGATAATGCGCCGGCGGCGGTAGAGGTGCTCGTGTTGCAGCCGCGTTAATTCGGCGGCTAAATCTTTCATGCAGAGGCGGCTTGCGCCTGTGTTTGTTCACGCCGTTGTTGAGTATTACCACGCACCTGTAGTTTCAGGTCGCTGATCATCTTCAGGTCATCTCCAACACTGCGACCCTTGGTGGTGAGATAATTGCCAATCATGACGCCGGACGCACCGGCCATGAAAATCATCGACTGCATGTCACCCAAGAACTGGCGGCCACCGGCAATGCGGATCTCTGCTTTTGGCAGCATGAAACGGTAGGTCGCAATCACGCGTAGGATTTCATAAGGGGTCATGGGCGTCTGTTTGCCCATTGGTGTGCCAAGCACCGGGCTGAGAAAATTCAATGGTACCGATTCAACCTCTAGATTGCGCAGAGTCTCGGCCAGCTCGATGCGCTGATCCAACGACTCGCCCATGCCGAGGATGCCGCCGGCACAGACGCGCAGACCAGCATCGCGGGCGTTATTAATGGTGTCGATGTTTTCCTGGTAGCTGTGGGTGGTGCAGACCTGGTCGAAGAAGCTCTCGGCACATTCCAGATTATGGTGGTAGTTTTCCATGCCGATGGTTTTGAGTTTGGTGGCGGACTCCTTTGTCAGGGCGCCAAGGCTGGCGCAGCGGCCGATATCGCTGCCTTCATCCATGGCGGCGAAATACTCTTCCAGTTTGGTGCCCTCCTTGTCGGAACGTACGCCCCAGCCCTTGGAGACGACACCGAAGTCGCTGGCACCCCATTCCCGTGCCTGTTGTGCCTGGGCCACCAGATCTTCGGCTGGGATGAAGTCATATGCGGGGGCATCGGTCTTGTGGTGGCCAGACTGGGAGCAGAACGAGCAGTTTTCCGAACAATTTCCGGAGCGGACATTGGCAATGGCGCAGACCTCGATCTCGTCGCCGCGGTAGGTCTTGCGGATACGGTCGGCACTGGCCATCAGCCAGGGCAGATAGTCATCATCGAGGCGGACCATCCAGCGGCCCTCGTCGACCGTCATACTGCCGCCATTGAGGATGCGCTGGGTGATCTGGTCGATATTGCTAAAAATCGCGTTGTCCATTCCAGTTTCCTTATTTATAGTGCCGTTGTAGGCAATAGAAATTATGGGGAGATGTTAATGGCTGGGGGATTCCTGTCAACCGGAAAATCAGGTCGGGTTAACAATTGGCTATCAACCGCTCACGATTGGTTTCTGCCCGCCAATTGTGTCCTGTGTGGCCGGGCGGGGGACCAAGGGCGTGATCTGTGTGGTGCTTGTGCTGCAGAGCTTCCTTATCTGAAAGACGCATGTCAACATTGCGCCATTCCGCTGCCACACGCAGGGATTTGCGGTCAGTGTTTGAAAAATCCACCCAGTTTTGATGCGGCCTACGCCGTGTTTGACTATCAGCCGCCTTTGGCGCAGCTGATTCAGGGATTGAAATTCAATGGCAAGCTCTACAATGCCCGATTACTGGGCGGATTGATGGCAGAGCGGTTTGCTCAGATGGAGTTCAGCTTGCCAGAGCTGCTAATTCCTGTGCCGCTTGCAAATGACCGCTTACGTGAGCGCGGTTTTAATCAGGCGCTGGAACTGGCACGGCCACTGGCAAAGGCGCTAAATGTGCCCATCTCTGCTAATTATTGTCGCCGTGTTCGACCAACCACCCCTCAGACTGGCCTCGATGCCAAGGCGCGGCAGCAGAATTTGAGGGGCGCGTTTGAGGTGCGCCTGCGTGAGCCAGTTGAACACGTCGCTATCGTCGATGATGTGATGACAACAGCGAGTACGGCAGAGATGCTGGCGAGATCGCTGAAACGCGCTGGAGTGGGGCGTGTTGAGGTCTGGCTTTGTGCGCGGGCAGCACTGCATATCTAATCTAGATGGAAATTCCGAGTGCTTTGGTCTAAATTTAAGATGCTGGAAAGTAAAAAGATTCAGGAACTATTGGTTTCTGAGACTGGTCTACGTCGTGATACCATAGCCCGCTGCTATGAAGGGTGTCTGAATATTCATCAGGCACCGCGATCGAATGGCCATGCTTTTCAGGGAGTTTTGTTAATGAAGTTGAGAGTGAGTTTTGCGGCACTGATTTGTCTCTACGGCGCCGAGGTTGGTGCACGTGAGTTTGACCTTAGTTTGAGTAATGATACGGCTATGATTCTGTTTGCCACGCCCATAAATTATAGTGGATCTGGTCATACCGATGTTAATGCAGGGTTGATGTACACCGAGTCCAATGATGTGATGATTATGGGTGGTATCGAGATGATGGGCGAAGCGGGCAGCCATGCGCCGGGTCTGCACTTTGGTGTAGGTGTGAAGGGGTATGGCGTCGCACTTGATAGTGGGGCAGATGTAGGCTCGGTCGCAATAGGGGGTAAAGGTTGGTATGTACCCCCAAAACTTAGCCGCATGGGTTTGGTTGGGCAGATTTACTTCGGACCTGATATCACCACGTTTGGTGATGCCGACAGGTTTTGGGAAGTCAGTGGACGGATTGAGTATGAGGTAATACCTGAGGCAGCCATTTACGTTGGTTATCGCGAAATTGAAACGCGACTGAAGACAGGTATGGATGTGGCCCTGGATAAAGGGTGGCATATCGGTTTAAGGATGTCTTTCTAGCTCTGGCATAAGTCAGGGATTGTTGTAGCAAATGGAATCAGGATGAGCGCAGCGGCAATCACACACTATACAAATATAGTGAGGTATGACCCTCAGGCTGTGCAGCGGATGCGTGATGCCACCGCCCAGGCCAGGCAGCAACAGCAGCTTTGGTTGGTTCAACGTGACCAGAAAGATTCGCTGGTTGACCATACTCTGGAAGGTGAACTACTCAACAAAGAGGGAGAGGCGCAGCGCGAGGCGCCTGAATTAACCGAAGACGAGTATCTGGCAAGGCATCAACAAGAATATTCCCGGTCAAGCGAAGGCTTTCAAGCGCCAGCCCAGCGAGCAGTGGCCACCTATCAAACCATTGAGCAATTAACCCACCCGGCCGACGTAGATCGTATTGGAATCCTGGATATCTATGTTTGACCTGAGAGATGTTTGATGGAAAAAGCATCTGCAATGAAACCACTGGACTCCAGTCGTTTGGCGCAATTGCTGCGTAGCCAGCGTTGGGCCTGTTTGGGAACCCAGAGTTCGGATGGGCCTTATGTCTCTTGGGTTGGTTTCGTCGCTGAGGATGATTTTTCTGGTTTGATCGTGCATCTCAGCCAATTGGCCAAACACACTCGTAATCTGGTGGCTGATCCAAACATATCATTGGCGTTGAGCGAGCAGGATAATGGTCAGGGTAATCCGCAAGAGTTGGCCCGTTTGACCTTGCAAGGAAAGGTGGCGGCGGTCAGCCCTGCGGGTGCTGATTATGAACAGCTCAAAGCACTCTATTTGTCCCGATTGCCCGATGCCGAGATGATGTTCCAGTTCTCGGATTTTTCCCTCTATCGTTTTGAACCGGAATCTGGCAGGTATGTTGATGGCTTTGCCAGTAGTCATGCGCTTAATGCCGAAAAACTGAAGACGGCGTCTCAAGTTTAATTAACAGGGTTGTTATGGATTTTGTACATGTCGCAGCTGCGGTGATCTGTAATGATCAAGATCAAGTCTTGATTGCGAAGCGCCCAGAAGACAAACATCAGGGTGGCTTATGGGAATTTCCTGGAGGCAAGGTAGAAACTGACGAGGATGTTTTAACCGCTCTGGGCCGGGAATTACAGGAAGAGTTGGGTATTAATGTGCAACGCGCGCGGCCAATGATCCGGGTCAAGCATCATTATCCTGATAAATCTGTGTTGTTGGATGTCTGGCGGGTTGATGCCTTCAAGGGCGAGCCACATGGCCGTGAGGGACAACCGATTGAGTGGTGTGCTGTTGAGGAGCTGTCCGCACGGGAATTCCCCGAGGCGAACCGGCCGATTTTATCGGCCTTGAGTTTGCCAGACTGTTATCTGATTACCCCCACGCCTGAAGAAGATGCGCATGAGTTTCTGGAAAAGTTGGAAACAGCCTTGCAGAATGGTATTCGTCTGGTGCAATTGCGTGCCAAGGGTATGGATGCTGCTGCTTATAAACAATTAGCAAAACAGGTGGTGACACGTTGTCACGCTTATGACGCCAGGGTGTTACTCAATGGTGAGCCGGAGTGGGTGGCTGAGGTCGGTGCAGATGGTGTCCAACTTAGCAGTGGTCGCTTACGTTCGCTTAGCCAACGCCCATTGGGGAAAGAATACATAGTCGCAGCCTCATGTCACAGCGAGGAAGAGTTGCAGCTGGCACTCAAGTTGGATGCCGATTTTGCCCTGTTATCACCCATTAAGTGGACCAAGAGTCATCCGGATACTGAGCCTTTGGGTTGGGATGAGATGCAGTGTTTGATAGATGATATGCCTATCCCAATCTACGCACTGGGTGGGGTCAGTCGAGATGACCTGGAGCAGTCTTTTAAGTCCGGTGGGCAGGGCATCGCGGCCATCAGAAGTCTGTGGCCGGGAGTTTAAGCCCCTGAAGCGGATGATGGGCTTATATTTTCAGTGATTATTATAGAATTCGTCGTTTGATTCCACCTGAGTGGGCAGTTCTTCACCCTCGATACGATTTGATTCGTCAGCCCAGGCACCCAAATCAATCAATTTGCAGCGCTCACTACAAAAGGGGCGCCACGTTGAATCTTTGTTCCAGATGACAGCTTTGCCGCAGGTCGGGCAGGCTACTTTGGTTGAGGTCTCACTCATAAAATGCAGCAAGTGAGTTTAAACGGAATGTCTTGATCCATTTGGGTTGGGCGATCACAAAACTGGCTCTGCATGAAGCGAATGGTGAAACGGTGTTTACCGCCGCTGATTTCAGCAAAACAGGGTGTGTCACCGACAAGCGTCACCCGGACCAATTGGGGGCAGCTGTTTGTGTCGAGAGACTTTTGAAAAAAGCCCGCTTCGGCAACTTCGTGGTTGGTCTGGGCGCTGTCCCGAATTAGGCGCAGAATCAGGTTTACTGACCGCTGAATCGGTTCAAATGGCTCTAACCAAGCCTGAATATCCATTACGCGCTTTTCTTCAGGCTGTGACAACCAGAAGTGGTAGGCGGGTAGATCAAAATCGCAGGAGCCACCGGCAATATTAGTGCGTTGTTTGATGCTGGTGAGAAATTCGTTGTTGCGAATATCCATGTCTTGAGCTCTGAGACCGTGGAGACTATCAATCAACACATCCATCTCATCAAGGATTTTTACGAGCCTGCCCTTATCTACCTGGGGATTTTCTGCTATTTTTTCCAGATAGGCTGCCTGACGTTCCAGCTCTTTCATGATCTCCGTTTTGAGATCGGCCCGGCCAAGCACGTTGATTATTTCAAAAAGGGTATTGACGGCAGCGCGGCTATCCCAGCCGCTGTTACGATAGGTGTAGGTATTGGCTTGCCCAAACAGAAATTCCAACCGCATCAGGGTGCGGGTTCTTTCATTCAGTGGTTGTTCGTAGATAATTTGTTCTGGCACGGTTTGTTGTCGTCCCTTGGATTCCACAGATTGAATTTGATGATTATGCTGCATGGCTGTGGCGAGATGTCTGTTCACGTTGATTGTGTCAAAAGAAGGGTAATGTGCCAAACCCCGTAGTTTACGCGAACAGTTTCTTCTGTAAACCAGCATATGCAGTATTTGAAACGGAGTCGATTATTTTCCTCTGTATTTTTCCAGTTTCGCTATTTCAAGATAACGGCTATTTAAATCAAGAACTTGAGTTTGCAGATGGGCGATGTCTGAATCGTTGCGGATGATGTCATCAGCATGGACGAGGCGTTCCTCCCGGGTAAGCTGGGCAGCGAAAATGGCGTTGATTTCTTGCTCTTCCAACTGATCGCGTTCTTTGATTCGTTGGCGGCGCAGATCGTCCGGGGCGTCGACAACCAGTATGCGGTCAACCATCGAGATCTGATTGACCTCGATGAGCAGGGGGATGGCAAAGATGCAGTAAGGGGTGTCGAGTTCTTCAGCCTGGTGCTGCATCTCTGCTTGAATAGCGGGATGGAGTATGGCCTCTAACTGTTTGCGCTTAGTTGGGTTGTCAAAGACTATTGAACGTAGTTTGCTGCGGTCCAGTTGGCCTGTTTTAGTGATTACCGCTTCACCAAAAGCCTTTTTGATCTGTCCCAACGCAGGTTGGTCAGGTGCTACGACTTGGCGCGCAATAATGTCGGCGTCAATTACCGGGACACCAAGATCTGTGAAAAGCTTGCAGATAGTGGATTTGCCGCTGCCAATACCACCAGTTAGACCAATGATTAACACATGGGCACCTCTAATAATTCGATCAAGCCGATGATGGCAAGGCGAAAACGAGAGAAAAAGCGCAGTTTACACGAAGTAAATGAGCATTTTGAGCTCGTTTGCAACGCCGCAAACGCGGCTTCAGCGGATTATTAGAGGTGCCCATGCGTGGAAGTGTGGCCCGAATGGGGCAAGAGGTGCAAGCCGCTTAGCTGAGACCACTCATACGCAGGTAGGTGTTGGTTAGCTCATCTCCCCAGTAAAAGGCAATCAGACCTGCAATGGCCAGATAGGGGCCAAAGGGGATCGGGATGCTGCGGTCACGTCCATGGATGACTATCATGCCAATGCCAATCACGGCGCCGACCAGAGAAGATAGCAGGATGATCGCCGGCAAATGCTGCCAACCCATCCAGGCGCCGAGCAAGGCAAGTAATTTGAAATCACCATAGCCCATGCCTTCCTTACCGGTTAACAGCTTAAATCCCCAGTAGACTGCCCAGAGGACGAGATAACCGGCCATAGCACCGATCACAGCTGAGCTGAGATCTGTGTAGATGCCAAACAGATTGAGCCCCAGGCCGATCCACAGGAAGGGCAAGGTGATGTTGTCGGGTAGCAATTGATGATCGATGTCGATCATGGTCAGGGGGATCAGGCTCCAGGTCAGCAGAAGGGCACCAGCAGTTTCCCAGGAAACGCCGAACTGCCAGGCAGCAAAGCCAGACAAAGCTGCGGTCAGGGCTTCAATAATGGGGTAGCGCAGTGAGATTTTGGCTCCACATCCAGAACAGCCGCCCTTAAGAAAGAGGAAGCTGAGAATAGGGATATTTTCCCAGGCGCGAATTTTGTGGCCACAGTGGGGGCAGCGGGAGTCTGGTTTTGCCAAGTTGAATGGCTCATGAGTTTGTTCAGTAGCGTCTGGATTATCCAGCTCGGTACAGTGCTGGCGCCACTGGCGTTCCATCATTACAGGCAAGCGATAAATCACCACATTCAGGAAGCTGCCAACCATTGCCCCAAGAATAGACACAAAGATGATGAAGAAAGCGAGATTGCCTTCGAGATAGTCGAGAATCATCATCTTCTGGTGAGAGCTTAAACAACCTCACCCATCTTGAAGATTGGCAGGTACATGGCGATAACCAAGCCACCGATGATGACACCAAGAAAGGCCATGATTAGCGGTTCCATCAAGCTACTGAGGCCATCTACCGCATTGTCGACTTCTTCTTCATAGAAATCAGCCACTTTGGCCAGCATGGCATCGATGGAGCCTGCTTCTTCACCGATAGCGACCAGCTGTACCACCATATTTGGAAACAGCTGGCTCTGGCGCATGGCTTGTTGCAGCGAAATACCTGTCGAAATTTCGTCGCGCATACGCAGAATTGCATTGGCGTAAACTACATTACCGGCTGCACCGGCTACTGTGGTCATGGCTTCAACCAAGGGTACGCCAGCGGCAAACATGGTGGATAAGGTCCGGGCAAAGCGAGCAATTGTTGCCTTACGAAAGATGTCGCCAAAAATGGGTGCCTTAAGTGCAAAGCGATCCAAGGCGTCACGAAAGCCTTGGGACTTTTTCTTTGCATTAATGAAAGCATAAACAACGGCCACAATTGCACCTACAACAATATACCAAGACTCGACCATAAAGTTGGACATATCGATGACAAGTTGGGTCAAAGCAGGTAAGTCAGCACCAAAGCCCTGGAAAAGCGCGGCAAATTGAGGAACCACAAAATACAAAAGTATGCCTGTAACAATAATTGCGGCGACAATAACTGAAGTAGGATAGAAAAGTGCCTTTTTTATCTTGCCCTTGATGGCCTCAATTTTTTCCTTATAAATGGCAATCTTGTGCAGCATAGTTTCAAGGATACCCGCCTGTTCGCCGGAATTAACCAAGTTGCAATAGAGACCGTCGAAGTGGTTGGGGAATTTTGAGAGTGCCTCAGCGAAAGAATTGCCTCCCTCTATATCGTTTTTGATTTTCATCAACATTTCCTGCATGGCAGGGTTTTCGTGGCCACGGCCGACAATGTCAAAGGCTTGAACAAGGGGGACGCCGGAACTCATCATGGTGGCCATTTGGCGACTGAAAATAGAGATGTCTTTTGCGGTGATTTTTTTCTTTCTGGCTGCCCCGCCTAAAAGTGGTTTAGGCTTTTTCCTGACCTTAAGCGGATTGATGCCCTGACGCCGTAGTTCGGCTTTGGCAAGCGTCGGTGAGACGCCGCGTATTTCGCCTTTAGCACGATTGCCGCGTTTATCTGTCCCTTCCCAGAGAAACGTGTCCTGCTTGGATGTTGCTTTTTCTGCCATTTCCTACTCCGTGATTACCCGATTGATTTCTTCCAGGCTGGTAACGCCCTGGCGCAGTTTTTCCAACGCAGAATCATGCAGATCCGGGATGCCTTCCTTTTTGGCCTGGTCAGCGATATCTATCGCATTACCGCCAGACATGATGATTCTACCCATATCTTCCGAGATTGGCATCACCTGATATATGCCGACACGCCCTTTGTAGCCTTCAGTGCATTGATCACAGCCGACCGCTTTATAGAGTTTGAGCGAATCAACCTCGTCTTCGCGGAAGCCTTCCTCGATTAAGGGCTCTCTGGGTATATCGGCAGGTTCCTTGCAATGTGAACAGAGACGCCGTCCAAGTCGCTGGGCAATAATCAAAGAAACGGCAGAGGCAATATTAAAAGGAGCAACCCCCATATTCATCAAACGGGACAGAGTCTGCGGGGCATCATTGGTGTGCAGGGTAGAGAGCACCATGTGACCGGTCTGAGCCGCTTTGATGGCAATTTCCGCAGTTTCCAGGTCACGAATCTCCCCTACCATAATGATGTCTGGATCCTGGCGTAGAAATGATTTGAGAGCGGCGGAAAAAGTAAGACCGACCTTGGGGTTTACATTGACCTGATTAATGCCAGGCAGATTGATTTCAGCCGGGTCCTCAGCAGTGGATATGTTCCGCTCGGCGGTATTGAGAATATTTAGGCCGGTGTATAGCGAAACGGTTTTACCACTACCAGTTGGCCCTGTAACCAGGATCATGCCATAAGGCTTATGTAGGGCTTCCATATACAAATCTTTTTGTTCCGGGTCGTAGCCCAAGGCATCGATACCTAACTGAGCGCTGGTAGGGTCTAAAATACGCATGACGATTTTTTCGCCAAACAGGGTCGGGCAGGTGCTAACACGAAAATCGATGGCGCGGCTCTTGGAAAGCTTCATTTTCATACGGCCATCTTGCGGAACTCGCTTTTCGGAAATATCCAGCCGTGACATGACCTTAACGCGGGCTGCGATCTTACCGGCAAGATTGATTGGAGGCGCCGCTACTTCTTGTAACATGCCATCCTGGCGGTACCTGACCCGGTACGTTTTCTCATACGGTTCAAAGTGAAGGTCAGAGGCCCCCCTGTTGATAGCATCCAGCAGAAGCTTGTTCACAAATCGGACAATTGGGGCGTCTTCAGCGTCTTTTTCGCTAACATCATCGCCGGCAGGCTCCTCATCGCCCCCAGAAATATCGAGGTCATCCAGATCAGCGTCATCTAGCCCATCCATGGTGGTGTCCATGGCCTCGAGGGTTTTCTCTATGATTTTTGTGAGCTTGTCATCTTCAACAATGACGGCTTCAGTGCTGACACCAGTAGCGAATTTGATTTCGTCTAAGGCTTGAAGATTGGTAGGGTCAGATAGGGCAACATAAAGTCTGTTTCCTCGTTTTGTGAGGGGTAAGGCGTTGTGTTTCTTGATCAATTTTTCATCGATTAGTGCGGTAGCGGCCATCTCCATGTCCATGACATCAAGGTCGAAGACAGGGGCACCAAATTCATTGGCGGCAGAAACAGCAATATCGCGGGCATTGAGTATATCTTTTCCAACCAAATGGCGTACGAGAGGGATTTTCTCTTCGGTGGCTTCTTGGTGTGCCTTTTGGGCATCTGCCTCATTTAAAAGATCATCTTGTACAAGTCGTAGCGCAAGTCCAGTTAACATAATGTTTAATTTTGGAATTGAAATAATAAGCTCTGGGTTGATGGGGGTTTTGCTGTAAATATAATCGACCAATTGCCAAATTTACTTTAGGTCTGATCATTGAAGCCTCATCAATTTAAGAAAACAATCGTTAATGTTTTATGAGCAACTATGTTTATTAGAGATTGATTGGGTGTATTGTTTGTTTTTGTGATTGATTTCGTATTTTTTGTTAATCATGCCGGTTATGAGAGTGGTGCAGATAGTGGCGATGTGAATGTTTTTGTTATGAGTCGAGAGTAGAGAGTAGAGAGTAGAGAGTAGAGTGCTATCAGTGATGGTTAGTAATAAAAGGGGAATGCGATGAGAATTTACGTCGACACTTTGAACCCGATTAGAGATAAGGTGCTCGTTTTCAAGATTCCTGCATTAATCAGATATGACATTTATCCAATAATTTATGGATTTATTTGCGGGCTGCCAGCCTGGAAAACTTACATGAATTATAAGATTTGGCATTTACGAAGGAGGCGTTCATGAAGGCGGTGATATTGGCTGGGGGGCTTGGGACCAGGGTTAGTGAAGAAACTGATATCAAACCCAAACCCATGATACAAATTGGAGGAAAGCCAATATTGTGGCATGTCATGAAATTATATTCGGTTCATGGTGTCAATGATTTCATCATCTGTTGTGGGTATAAGGGGTATGTCATTAAAGAATACTTCGCTAATTACTTTCTACATATGTCAGATGTGACCTTCGACATGAAGAGCAATGACATGATAGTTCACAATAAGCGAGCAGAGAACTGGAAGGTTACTCTCGTCGATACTGGTGAACAAACAATGACCGGCGGTCGCCTGAAGAGAGTGAAAGAATATCTTGGTGATGAAGATTTTTGTTTTACATATGGCGATGGCGTATGTGATCTTGATATTGATAAGGTTATACGTTTTCATCAAGATCATGGGAAGTTGGCAACGTTGACAGCAATATATCCGTCAGGTCGATTTGGTGTGCTCGATATATCTCATTCAATTGTTACATCATTTAGAGAAAAACCTCAGGGTGGAGGTTCGCGGGTCAATGCTGGTTTCTTTGTTTTGTCGCCGAAAGTTTTGGATTATATTGATGGAGACGACACGGTTTGGGAAAAAGGGCCTTTAAATCAACTTGTGAAAGAGTCCCAATTAATGGCATTCGAACATGATGGTTTCTGGCACCCAATGGATACTTTAAGAGATAAGCGATATTTAGAGAGGTTATGGGCTTCAAACTCTGCACCTTGGAAGAAATGGGATTGAACTTTTATGGATAAAGGTTTTTGGGATGGAAGGCGTGTGTTTATTACGGGGCATACAGGATTTAAGGGTACGTGGCTCACCCTATGGCTGCAAAAATTAGGAGCAAAGTTATTTGGCTATGCCCTTGCTCCCCCTACAGTCCCCAATATGTACACTTTGGTAAACTGTCCTGTAGAGTCTAGTGTACAAGGGGATGTGAGAGATCTCGACGCGCTTACAAGCGCCCTTTCTGATTGTAAGCCAGAAATAGTAATTCATTTAGCAGCACAGCCGTTGGTGCGCGAGTCGTACAATGATCCCGTTGGTACATATGCTACTAACGTAATGGGAGTTGTAAATTTATTTGAAGCGATACGAAAAGTAGGAGGGGTGAAAGCTGTTCTAAATGTTACTTCGGACAAGTGTTATGAGAACAGGGAATGGGTGTGGGGGTATAGGGAGAATGAGCCTATGGGTGGGTGGGACCCTTATAGCAGCAGCAAAGGCTGTTCAGAGCTGGTCACTTCAGCTTACCGGCGATCTTACTTTGATGCAGCCAGCTATGATGATCATGGTTGTGCCATAGCTACAGCTCGAGCAGGTAATGTAGTAGGGGGAGGTGATTGGGCGATCGACAGGCTAGTACCCGATGCGCTGTCATCGTTATCTGAAAATCGTCAATTTCAGATTAGAAGTCCGTCAGCGATTAGGCCGTGGCAGCATGTGTTAGAGCCATTGTGCGGTTATATGATTCTGGTGGAAAAACTTTATATTGATGGCCAAAAATATAGTGGGGCTTGGAATTTTGGTCCAAATTTATTTGAAGCACGGTCGGTTGAGTGGGTTGCAAGCAAAATATGCGAGTTATGGGGTGTTGATGGTGAGTGGGTGCTGGATAATGGTCCTCAGCTTCATGAGGCTAATTATCTTAAGTTGGATTCATCGAAGTCGAATCAGGAGTTAGGTTGGTGCCCGAAATGGTCAACAGAGCAAGCACTGAGCCGTGTGGTTTCATGGCATAAAGCCTGGCTTTCAAAAGATGACATGTATAAATATAGCCTATCAGAAATTGATTTTTATTGTGATTTAGGTGGATAGGATGTCATTACAAGATATTAGGGAAGAAATTCTTCGCCTGGTCGGCAAATATGCTGAAGAGTTAAACGTAAGCAATAGGTTTATTGCTGGCGAAAGCTCTGTGCCGCCATCGGGCAAGGTGTTGGGTGGAGTAGAATTTACCTACATGGTGGACGCTGTTTTAGATGGCTGGTTAACCACGGGTCGCTTCAATGATGAATTTGAGAAGAAGTTTGTTCAGTTTTTAGGAGGAGGTTTCGCACTTACGACGACATCTGGGTCATCTGCAAATTTGTTGGCATTGACAGCACTTACATCACCACGCCTAAAGGATAGAAGATTAAAAAAAGGAGATGAAGTAATAACAGTAGCGGCGGGTTTTCCAACAACGGTTAATCCGATTATTCAGAATGGATTGATTCCAGTCTTCGTCGATATTAATTTAGGTACCTACAACATAGATGTTGCTAAAGTAGAACAGGCTATTTCCACGAGAACTAAAGCCATAATGATAGCTCACACGCTGGGGAATCCATTTGATCTGGGTGAAATAAAGCGGTTGGCCGATGCTTATAACTTGTGGTTGGTTGAAGATTGTTGTGATGCTTTGGGTTCGCGTTATGATGGAAACATAGTGGGTACATATGGTGATTTAGCAACGTTTAGTTTTTATCCTGCTCATCATATTACGATGGGTGAAGGTGGTGCCGTTGTTGCTAGGTCATCAATGTTACGTTCAATAGTTGAATCTTTTAGAGATTGGGGGCGCGATTGTTTTTGTCCTCCCGGGAAAGATAATACGTGCAAAAAACGGTTTGGACAAAAACATGGTGGTCTTCCGGCAGGTTATGACCACAAGTACATTTATTCCCATATTGGGTATAACTTGAAAATTACAGATATACAGGCTGCATGTGGGTTGGCCCAGATGTCGCGGTTGCCTAGTTTTATCGAGTCAAGAAAAAACAATTTTCAATATTTAAAAGAGAAACTAAAAGATTTTGAAGCATATCTAATTTTGCCACAGGAAACAGAGAAGTCGGAACCGTCATGGTTTGGTTTTCCAATAACTCTGCGTGATGAGTGCCCTTTTTCTAGAGTCGAGCTTGTTAGTTTTCTTAATGATTTCAAAATTGGAACTCGGATGCTCTTTGCAGGGAACTTAGTCCGTCAGCCCTATTTTAAGGATGTTGAATATCGTATTAGTGGAGACCTTGTGTCAACTGACAAGGTAATGAATGACACGTTCTGGATAGGTGTATATCCAGGTCTGACAACTCAACATCTAGATTATGTGGTGTCAAAGTTTAGAGAGTTTGTTGAGATAAATGAGTAGCATAGAGCTTGCTAAAAGGGTGAGAATAAATTGTCTCCGCATGGTTCATGCAGGAGGAAGTTCTCATATTGGTTCTGCGCTTTCATGTGTAGATATATTGGCGGTGCTGTATGGCAAGATTATGAGCTATAAAGCTGAAAACCCTGACTGGGAAGATAGAGATAGATTTATTTTAAGCAAGGGGCATGCCGGGGTTGCAGTTTATGCTGTTTTAGCTGAGGTTGGCTTTTTTTCTAAATCAGAACTGATTAATCATTATAGGGATGGCTCGATATTTAGTGGTCATGTCTCTCATAAAGGTATTCCTGGAGTTGAGTTTTCTACTGGGTCATTAGGGCATGGCTTGCCGGTTTCAGTAGGTATGGCTTTGGCATCAAAATTAGATCGACGCAGTAATAAGGTGTTTGTATTGCTTGGTGATGGTGAATTGATGGAGGGAGCAAATTGGGAAGCAGCACTACTTTCTGCTCATCATAAATTGGATAATCTCGTGTTGATTATAGATCGCAACAATTTGCAGAGCATAGACACGACTGAAAATACTGTGGCTTTAGAATCAATTAGGAATAAATTTGAGGCATTTAACTGGGCTGTTATGGAAGCTGATGGACATTGCCATGATTCTCTAGCTAAGATATTTACTACTTGCTCGACAGGAAGGCCATTGGTTGTAATTGCTCATACAATAAAAGGAAAAGGTGTTTCGTTTATGGAAAATAATGTTGCCTGGCATTACAAATCCCCAAACGATGAGCAGTTAAAGCAAGCCTTGAAAGAGCTCGACCGCTAGTAATGAGAGACTCAGTTGTATCAGCATTAATAGAACGTGCGGGACAAGATCCCACTGTTGTCTTGCTCACAGGGGATCTTGGCTACGGAGTATTCGAAGAGTTTGCAGAGGAATATCCGCTTCAATTTTTTAATGTAGGTATAGGCGAGCAGAATATGATCGGAGTTGCTGCCGGTTTAGCCTTGAGTGGTAAAAAAGTAATTGTCTATTCAATAGGAAACTTCCCAACTTTGCGTTGCCTGGAACAAATTCGAAATGATGTTTGTTATCACGATTTAAATGTCATCATAATTTCACAGGGCGGTGGATTTAACTATGGTGGACTTGGTATGACTCATCATGCTACTGAAGATCTTTCTATCATGAGAGCGGTGCCCGGAATAAAAGTAGTGGCCCCTTCATCGAAGGCTAGCGCTGAGGTAGCGTTGATTCAGTTATTAGACGCGGGTGGGGCGGGGTATCTGAGAATTGAGAAAACAGCAATCAAGCAATGGCCTGATAAGGTTTATAGCCTAGGGAAGGCCAATACAATTGGAGAAGGGGATGATATTGCAATATTTGCGATAGGTGGCGTTGTGACTGAGGCAATTGAAGCGCGAGAAATGCTTATTAGAGAACATGGTGTTTCTTGCCGTGTTATCGATGTATATACGTTAAAGCCTATTGATCAGGAAGAAATAGCGCGTTCAGCAGGAGAAGTTAGAGGGATTATTACTGTTGAGGAGAATAATTTATTGGGGGGGTTGTATGGGGCGGTGGCGGAACTGCTTTGCGAAAAGAATATTAGCATACCGGTAGTGGGGGTTGGATTAAGAGACTCATATTCCAGTGTCGTTGGAAGTCAAAAATATTTGCGTTCATATTATGGGCTCGACAGTACTAATATTTGTAATGCCGCTTTAAAATTATTGGAAAGGTATTAATATGCCGCACCCTAATCCAATAGTTGAGGAAGACATTAAGAATATACTGGATGATTCGATATTGAGTAGGATGGATGAAAATAGTTGTTACTTAATCTCGGGTGCTTCAGGTTTTGTGGCTTCTTATTTGGTTGAGTCTTTGCTTAGAATAAATGATATTTCAGAAAAAAAATGTCGTGTTATTGCTATTGCAAGAAGTGAAGAGCGTTTTTGGAAAAAGTTTAACCATCAAAAAAATAACCCTAATTTGGAATTTATTTGTAGGGATATAGTTGATGATTTGGTGGATTTGAGCGGGTTAGGTGTTACACATATTGTCCACGCTGCGAGCAAAGCTAGCCCCAGGTTTTATGGTGTTGATCCCATAGGTACGCTAAAAGCTAATACCGTTGGTACTCTAAAATTGTTGGAGTTGGCGGGTTCGTCTCAAGCATCTCAATTTATTTATGTTAGCAGTGCAGAGGTTTATGGACAAACCAGCGAAGTGCCTACGTCTGAATCTGGTTATGGTTATTTAAACCCTACTGCTGTGCGGTCGTGTTATGCAGAGAGCAAGCGGATGGGCGAGAATATCTGCGTTTCATGGATGGAACAATATGGAGTTCCAATCAAGATAATACGCCCATTCCACACATATGGTCCCGGAATGGATTTAGAGGATGGGCGTGTTTATGCCGATTTTGTTAAAAATATCGTACGTTGTGAACCTATAAATGTGGATAGTGACGGAAGTGCAATGCGGGCGTTCTGTTATTTGAAGGACGCAATTAAAGGGATTTATAGAGTTATATATTATGGCGAGGCTGGTGAGGCTTATAATCTTGGAAATGACGAAGAAGAACTTAGCATTAAAAACCTGGCTGAATTGTTACAGCAAAAATATAAAGATAGGGTCAGTACAGTGACGTTTCAGAAGTCAGAGTTGTTATCAGGATACTTGCCTAGTCAAGTGAGTCGTATATGTCCCGATACCACTAAGCTCAGGAATTTAGGGTGGGCCCCGGAAACTACAGTCGGTGCTGGGTTTCAAAGAACTGTAGAGAGTTATATTCATGAGCTTGGGTAAAATGAGAGACGACTTTGTCGCTGGAAAAATTTCTAAGTCGGATTATATTGAAAAGATGTATCATGATTATCATTCATATCTTTTTGATTACGCTAAGTATATTCATCAGACAGATATCGATAAAATTGAGATCTCATCAGAAGGGGTCATTGTTCATACGAAGACGCTTGGCATAAGAATGCTGTGTCTGGAGCATGATTTTCGCTTGGCGCCAATAGAAATATTAAACTTTTTAAAATATGAGCCAGATGAAACATCGATGATGCTTCGGATTATGCCTGAGGCAGCTTTAATCTTTGATGTTGGTGCAAATGCTGGATGGTATTCAATTCTATTTGCTAAGAATGATCCACGGTCTAAAGTTTATGCATTTGAGCCAATCCCAAGAACATTTGATCTGCTTCAACATAACATTGCTTTGAATCACCTTGATAATATTGAGTCATTTAGGTATGGCTTGTCTGATAAAGAAGGTGAGCTGGTGTTTTATTATCATCCGGAAGGGTCTGGTAATGCATCGTTAGTGAATGTTTCTAATAGACATGATATTACTAAGGTCTCAAGTTGTGTGAAGACAGTCGACTCTGTACGTCGTAGCCTTGGTGTCGCTATCGATTTTATTAAGTGTGATGTGGAAGGGGCAGAGTTGTTTGTGTATGAAGGAGCAGCAGAAACAATAGCTAAAGATAATCCAGTAATTTTTTCAGAGATGCTGAGAAAGTGGGCATCTAAGTTCGGGTACCATCCAAACAAAATAATCGAATATCTATCAGGGTTTGGGTATGTATGTTGTGTGGTGGACAGAGGTAAGCTGAAGATGTTTCGAGAGATGGATGAGTTTACCGAAGAAACAAATTATTTCTTTCTGCATGAAGTGAAGCACAAAGACAAGCTGAATGAGTTGTTGATTTAGACTGATTTCCTATCAATTAAAGAGTGGTCTTGTGCTTTTATCTATACTTATTCCCACCTATAACCGAGCTCAGTGTTTGCGAAACAATTGTGCTGTGTTGTGCAGTGCGATAACGGCTAATGGGTTAGAGAATAAGGTTGGAATTGTTATTTCAAACAACTGTTCTAATGATGAAACTAAGATGGTTCTAGATGAGACTGTGAGCAGTAGTGCAATAGATATTACCGTATATCATCAAGAAAAAAATATCGGCTCCGTCAGAAATGTCTTATTCCTGCTTAATCAGGCAAAAAGTGATTATGTGATGTTTCTAGGGGATGATGATTATATCGATGAAAACTATCTGGTCGATGTGTGTTTGTGTATTTCCAAAGTGGATGCGCCAACAGTTATTATTCCCAGCAATATCGCAATATCTGAATCTGGAGAGGAGCTTGGTTATTCTAGAGATGTAGGGTTTCCTCGCAAGTCTTTTCCTTCTGGATTTAAGGCATGTTTGAATACTTCATGGCGAGGCCATCAAATGAGCGGCCTCGTGTTTTTACGTGACGGCCTTATGGAAAATGTAGTGGATAAGGGAATATGTAATATGTATTTGTTTATATATTTTATCGCTTACCTTTCTTTTAAAGGTAGAGTTTTGCACTTGACTAATTATCCTGTAGAAGTTTCACGGCCATCGCAGCAATCAAAAGGGTGGAGTTATGGTGACGATGGTTTGATGTCTGAAGTTTTTGATAATTATCGCCGTTTAGATGAGATAAATTTTATTCAGAGATCTTTATTAGAGATAAAGTTTCTGGATGAACAATATTGGCGCTATTTTATGTATATTAAGCTAGGTTTACCTAGGTTTTTTCGTGCAATTAAGTCGATAGCAACCGGCAAAAATACTTCGTTTCTTACAAAAATATTGTTTCCGTTGATTATTGTATTTATTCCATTTAGAAGAATAGTCATTCTTATGTCGCGTGGTGAATTGATTCAAACCTTGCGTCGTACAGTAGATATCTAGGTGTAATGGTGCTAAACAGCGTCCCAGTTCGGGTGGCTATAAAGCTTGCGGGGTGGGGGTTAACACTTGTCTGTTTCTATTTTATTTTTCAGATCTTCTCTGATAATTTTAATAACTCTGTTCTGCCTGACCTTGATCTAGGCGGGTGGTGGGTAATGACCTTGGGCTTGCTCCTATGCCTGGTGGGGCACTGGATGCTGGTGTTAGGTTGGTATTATCAGATTAATTTTAAATATTGTGATTTCAGGCTGATAGATTCATTTGCAATAATTGGCTTGTCTCAATTTGTTAAGTATCTGCCTGGGAATGTGGCACATATTGTCGGTCGTGGTTATTTGGCGAGAAGGTTGTTGTCGCAAAAGGATGTGTATATTTCGTTACTGGTCGAGACCTTATTAATTGCATTTTTAGCTCTTTTTCTTGGTGCATTCTGGTTTACCAATGTGGTGGATAACTGGTGGAGTAATGAGAACTGGGATCGAGTTTTTGTGGTAGGTATGGGGATATGTGTGATTTGTATCGGTATGTATGTAATTAGGCGCTTTGCCCGCTATCTGCTTGATATTCGCCTAATTGGCTCACTTTGTGGTTTGTACCTTGTTTCGTATGTGCTGCATGGGCTGATTATCCTGCTGGTGTTTAAATATATTCTTGGCATCGAAGAGGTTGCATTGTGGCAATGTGTTTCTGGGTTTGCATTTGCATTTGTGCTTGGATATGTTTTGCCAGGCGCTCCCGGGGGGCTTGGGGTGCGGGAATATGCGTTTGTTATGCTTTTTGGGTTTGCTGTTGGGGAACTAGCAGCCATGCAGGCGATACTAATGCATCGTTTGCTCACCGTAATAAGTGATGTGTTGTTGTTTTTGGCGGCTAGCTATTCAAGAAAGTATAGTCAAATCAATTGACATCACTCCTTAGTCTCTTTTTGTCCTTCTTTGTCCCTCTTCGATTCCTTTATAGTGAAGAGAGGAAATTTGTTCGGAAATGATTCCAATAAGAAAGGTTAGGAGTGAAGAAATAAATAGTAATGCACTCATGTTTGTAAATCGTCCAAAATTTATATATGTGTACCCATAGTAAGTTGCTCCAATTAAGAACAACAATATACTTATGGGTAAAAAGAACCGCATAGGTGAAAATAATGCCCCAATTTTTAAAATAATAATAAAAAATTTCGTACCATCTTTGAATATTTTAATGTGGCTTTTCCCTTCCCTCTTTGGTGTTTGAATTGGTATATAACAAACTGATAGCCCTGACCTAAAAAAAGCCATTGTGCTTGTGGTTGGGTAAGAAAATCCATTAGGCAATAAGTAAAGAAACTTTCTAAAGTGTCGTGATCTTACTGCCCTGAATCCAGATGTAAGGTCTTCAATTTTTTGGCCGGTCATTATTGAAGCTAGTTTGTTATAAAGAAAATTCCCAATCAGGCGTGTGGTCGATGCTTGAGAGTCAGTTTTTCTTGCTCCAATAACCATGTCATACCCTTGTTCTATTTTTTGTATAAAAGCTGCGATATCTTCAGGGTTGTGCTGGCCATCTGCATCCATGAAAACAATAATGTCCCCTGACGCATTTCTTGCGCCAGTTTTTATGGCGGCACCATTACCCATGCTGTAAGGGTGAGAGAGCACAGTAGCGTGATTAGTTTTTGCTATGTCTGCTGTCTCATCGGATGAACCATCATCAACCACAATAATTTCAGATATAAAGTCATGTTCATTTAGCCTGCAAAGAAGGTTTCCAATACTATTGGCTTCGTTTTTAGCAGGAATTACTACCGAAACTGTAAATGTGTGCATAGCGTTATTTATTGAAATCTTTTGGTAGAGTGACATTATTGGTTTTCGACATATTATTTTGTGTTTGCATTGTATGCGCATTTCTTAGTTTATCAGCAAGCAATTCTAGTTTGTTGATATCCGCTGTAATTTCAATCAACGGGTTTGTATTGAGCTGTTTAAGCTTGGCGATAGTTTGTGTCGCCTTGTTTAATTCGCCAATTATTATTTCAGCATATGCTTGGCTGTATAGTGAATCATGCTGAAATGCTGGTGGGGCGAAATCGGCATACTGAGCTATCCCATCTAAGTATTCGGCGGCCTCTTCGAATCTTTCAAGATGCATTAATAGTCGACCATGTTTGATACCTATATAATAAACAAACCTATCTGTAATTGGGTTGTTTGCCAAAGCGCTGGTAGTAAGTTGTAGTAATGCATCGGGGTTAAGCGTCTGGCACTTACCTGAGTAGTAGATGAATGTGAGGTTATGAATGCTTTGGGCGACGTAGGCGTTAATTATACCGGTCTTGAGTAATTTTGTTGCACGCAAAATAAGATCAGGGCGCTCTGTTTTTTCAAAGCATGAAATGGTTAGTGCGTGCAGTAGTGTGCCAGCATTATTGGGGTCGAGCTCTGATGCCTGTTGTAATAGCTCTTGGGACTTAGCAAGGTCTCCGCGGATTGCATAAATGTTGGCGAGCCCGCTTAGGGTCCGTGTTGAATTTGGATGATACTCGAGTGTGACAGTGTGGAGTAGTTCTTCATTTGCCCAGGTGTTTGCCCTAATGTTTGTTAATGTAGAATTAAAGACAATAACGCCGATAAAAAAGGCGTAGATAAGTAATGGGGGAACTTTGTTTTTTGCCTGGAATACGTAATAGACTATCGGAAGCAGTAACCCGAATGAAGCGAGATAATTTCTGTGTTCAAATACCAGTTCTAGTGCAATAATTGTTGATTCCAATGCGTGAGAAATGAAAAACCAGATAATGCCAAAGCCCACTAGTGGAGCTCTTTTATAGGCAACTGCCGCTGTTGTTAGCAACAGGCCGACCCCGACTATCCCTGTTGCTGTAGCAATATCCAGGTTATGTGTTATGGGAAAGTCGTCATGGAAAAGGCTCATTTCTGATAGTTGGGGCGTTATTGTCATGCCAATGTACATCCAGATCACATGGACTTGCGTTAAAACCCTTTCCACTAAAGAAAACTCGCGTAGCGCGTAGCCGCCTGAAAGATGATCGATGTGGGTGGCGACATATAAGGCAGCAATAACAAGTGGTCCGATAATAAAAATGCTTTGAAAAAACCAGAGTGGGCGGCGGGATTGAGCGGTTGTTTTAAAGCGAAAAATAAAAAGCTCGATTGTCAGTATGTATAGAGGGATGAGAGCTCCGTTTTCCTTGCTAAATATAGCAAGCAGCCCAAACATGGTTAGGCCGCCAGTCATTAAGAGTAGGCCTAACATTGGCTTTGAGTCTAGTTTTGGTCTGCTAATTACATAGAAAAGCAGGGCCATCAGGGTAAATAGGGTAGATAATTGCGCCATACGCTGTACGGCATACAGGGTGGTGCTGACATGCAGGGGGTGGACAAGCCATATGAATGCTGTGATACCTGCAGCCAACCATGCGTGTTGTGATTTTAAGGTCTTCAAGGCAATTAACAGGCGCCCACCTAGCCAGAATAAGAGCAACCCGATAACCAAATGGATCATAAGGTTTTGGTATTTGTATGCCCAAGGCGCATAACCGTGAAAGTGTTCAGTGAAAATGAAGCTTAGTACAGATATGGGCCTACCCAATTGGCCGCTGGCATTGCTAAGCATGGCCTTAGAAAGTTCAGCTAAAGTTAAAGCTGATACTCTGGACGGTTCTAGGTTGGGCTGGTCATCCAGCAAAAACGGGCCCGATAGACCTGGCCAATAAATTAAAACTGTTAATAGTAGCGCGCTTATTATCGCTATTGCTGGAAGGGTTGTTCTTTTAAATGTTGCTAAGTGTGTTTGTGACATGTTTTGCTAGATTCAAAAGCAACGGGGCCACGTAATATGCGTGGCCCCGTCTTGGTGTGGCGTTAAAGATATTAACGACAGCTTGATGGGGCAAATTTGGCATCTGTACCAGATGAGGTGCAAGTCCAGAGAACATTGCCACCAGAAAGCTCAGGTTTCAGAGTGATGGTCATTGTGCCAATCTCAGCGCTTTTTGCCGAAATATCAATCTGGCTGGTGTTCCAAACCATGGTGGAAACATAGTTGGTTGACACGGGTGTAAAGCCAGCTTCTGTAGCATTGCTTGGAAGGACATTTTTTGTAACCATATAATCAGAGACGGATGCTTTTGCGCCAGACGACACATTTATCAGTTCAGAAGCCTTTGAACGCTTCATATAGTCTTGGTAAGAAGGCACGGCAATCGCAGCCAAAATACCAATGATCGCTACAACGATCATCAATTCAATCAGTGTAAAACCTTGTTGCTTCTTCATCTTGCTTTCTCCTCAATGCATGAGATTAGTTTGTAGTTTAAGAACCAAGCTTAAAATGTTCTTCGCTATCCATATCGGTCTTAAGTATTAAGACTTTAATGATCGCGGAACTTTTCTGCCTCGTAGGATATTTTGCACTTACCGTGCCAGTTTATTCAGGGGGGAGGAAAAACATGATTTTGTTACTCAACCGTCCCTGGTGTGGGCGATATTATGCCATATTATTCCTGATTGAACAGTAGGTTATCAGTGTGGTTTATGAATGAGATATTTTTAGGATTAAACAAAAAAAGTTTAGTATTTAGTCAATTAACAGCTGACAAAGTGACACTTTTTGTCACTTGCTGACAGAAATGAGGCTTGTTTAGTCAATGCCTAGCTTTTTCAGACGGTAGCGCAGTTGTCGGAAAGAGATGCCAAGCAATTTCGCTGCGGCGGTTTTGTTGTATCTGGTTTGTTCAAGCGCCTTTTCGATCGCCTCTTTTTCTTGATTGCCTAGAAATGAGTCAAGCGCTTGTTCTGGCTGTTCCGCTTCTGGGGTATTATTACTGGTACCGACGTTTATAGCCGGAAGCTGTAGGTCATCCATTTCAATAATATCTTCTTCACAGAGTGTCAATGCGCGTTCAAGGATATTTTCGAGTTCCCTGACATTTCCAGGGAAAGGGTATTTTCTCAGCGCCTCAAGCGCACCCTCTGAAAGTGTTGGTTTTTTTAGGCCAGCCTGATCTGCAATTTTGGTCAAAAAATGCTCAGCCAATTGCGGGATGTCATCGCTTCGTTCATGCAGTCCAGGCACTTTTAGCTCAATAACATTGATGCGATAGAACAGGTCTTGGCGGAATTGCCCTTGTTCGACCAGCTGGTGCAGATCCTTGTGTGTGGCGCTTAATATGCGTACATCGACAGGCAGTTCTATCTGCGCGCCAACCGGACGAACCGATTTTTCCTGGATGGCCCGCAGCAGCTTGACCTGCATGTGCAGGGGCAGGTCGGCAACTTCGTCCAGAAAAAGTGTGCCGCCATCTGCCGCTTGGAACAGTCCGGCCTTGTCTGTGTTGGCGCCAGTGAAGCTGCCTTTTTTGTGACCAAAGAACTCGCTCTCCATTAATGTTTCCGGGATGGCACCACAGTTGACCGGTATGAAGGGTGCGTCGGTACGAGGTCCTTTGTCGTGGATCAAGCGGGCAACCAGCTCCTTTCCTGAGCCAGAGGCACCGCTGATATAAACAGGTGCCTGACTACGGGCCAGTTTTAAAATCTTGTTGCGGATCTTGCGAATTTGTACTGAGTCGCCCAGCAGGGTGTCACGACTGCGGCGTTCCACCTGGCTGGGTTCGCCACGTTTTAATTTAAGTGCAGTGTTGACCAGGTTGCGCAACACTTGCAGGTCGACAGGCTTGGAGACAAAATCATAGGCGCCGCTTTTCAGTGCAGTAATCGCGGCTTCCATATTGCCGTGGGCGGTGATCATGGCGACAGGGGTGTTGGCGTAGTGCAGTTGAATATGTTTGATCAGATCAAGGCCATCGCCGTCGGGAAGGCGCATATCGGTCAGGCACAGATCGTATTGGGTGCAGGCTAGCTGTTTTTTTGCTTCTTCAGTATTAGCAGCAGTATGGACGATGATGTCCATGCGCGCGAGGGTCATCTCGAGCAGTTCAAGAATGTCTGGCTCATCGTCTACTACCAGCGCGATGGCTTTGGTATTCACTAGGCCGTTCTCCGTCGTCTTGGATCAGCAAAAGTAATGCGAAAACAGCTTCCGCCAGTCTCGGCGGGGAAATAACTCAAATGTGCATAATTACATTCAGTCAGTTCTTTCGCAATATAAAGTCCTAATCCCGTGCCCTTTGTTTCCGTGGTGAAGAAGGGTTCGAACAGGTGTTCGATAGCCTCTTCTGGTACCCCGGGTCCGAAATCGATAACTTCGAGAAATGGTGCGGGTTGGTCTTCTTTTTTGCCTGCAATTAGCAATAACCTGGACTCATTGATGAGTGAATGGCTGTGACGTATTCCGTTATGACACAGATTCCAAAGTACTTGATGTAATTGACTGGTATCAAATTCACATGTCAGGCTGGCTGGCTCTATTTCAAGAGTAATAAGGTCAGGATTGCTATTTTGCCCACGACAGAATTCGTCGATAAAACTTTCCAGCCAGGGTTTTAAGGCGATAACTTCTGGCTCAGCCTGGTTGCGGCGGCCCAGTTGCAGAATGTTTTCGATAATGCTGTTCATGCGCTGGGTGTTGGTGCGAATGATTTCAGTGAGGCGGATATCATGCTTATCCAGGTTGTTTGACTCAGCCAATAATTGACCGGCATGACTAATCGCGCCAAGCGGGTTACGTATTTCGTGGGCAATACTGCCGGCTAGACGGCCCAATGAGGCAAGTTTGAGTTGCTGTGCCTGCTGGCTCATGGCTGCCGTGTCTTCAAGGAATATCAATGTGCCAATCTGTTCCCCCAGTTGGGCAAAATGTGGCAGTACTTCAGTGGCGCTAGTACCTGGCTGGAAGCGTTGAGGTGCGGTGCCGGTATCCTTCAGCCAGAGCTGGTATTGAAACGCTAGTTCGGGGCAGACCTGTGATAGGGGGGGATTGTTTTTAGGAGTAGGGATATTGAGAAGTTGTCGTGCAGATTCATTGATCTGCCATAGCTGGGTGTGGTTATCGATTACTGCCACGCCCGTTTGCATCTGCTGAATGATGTATTGGGTCAGCTGTTGCATGTTGGCGAGGTCAACGCCGCGTTTTTCCGCTAGAGCTTCGCTCACTCTGACGCGTTTGGCCAAGGCGTGAGACAACAAGGCGGTGGCGAAGAAGGCGGCGCCTAACAGACCGGCCTGTGTATATGCAGTTGAAGCGTCAGGGTCTGAAAGCTGAAGATAAATATGTTCACCCAATAGCATCAGAGCCGCTATTGCCGCGAATTCCAGGGCTGTTTTGCCTGCCAACAAAATACTACCACCGGCAACGGCCACGATAATCAACATGCCAAAGCCGCTCTGAATGCCGCCACTGGCATGCATAATCAGCGTGATGGCGATGATGTCGATGATTACCTGTGTATAAACCTGCGTTGAGAATCCAGGTCTTTGCCATTTGATGGTTAAAAAATTAATGATGCAAACAATGAAATAAACGATTGCGACAGATTTAAATAATAGAGGACTGTAATGACCAATCGCTTTAATACTGAAGTCACTTAGCGCGTAAATTAATAAGGCACCAGAAATCAGCAGGCGATAGAGGTTGAATAAACGCAGGGGGCGCCATGTCTGCTGGGATGGCAGGGTTGCTTGCGTTGGTTCTGTGTTAGTTGCGGAAATCATTTCCTGTGTTGGTCAGTATGGTTGTAGCTTGGAATGAGGTAAATCTAAGGATGCTCTGATTAATTCGTTTTTCGTCATTCCGGCGCATACCCAAAGGGCACAAGGGCCGGAATCCTCTAAGGTATTGAATTAGAAACACTGGATTCCGGGTCTCGACCTTATGTTCCTGACAGGGTCTACCTCGCCCATCCATGGACTCGTACACTACGCTTCGCCCGGCTTGTGCCCGTTCTTTGGGTGAATGACGAATTAATCAGAGTGTCCCTAAGTCAAGATATACCATTTTATATCGGAACAGAGTTCGATAGTTATAGAGCTGTTTACTGCTCTGCATGCTCCTTGCTGCAGTAATGCTGGCCATCTTTTTCAATGGCATCTTGTTTGGGTAGGCGCAAGCCACAAATTTCGCAGCTCACGGTATCATCAAACTGATCAATTTTTTTCTGTGGTTCGGATTTGTTAAAACTTTTAACGAGTCGTCTGAATAAATAGACAACCAGTCCAACAAAGAATATGGCGAGTAGTAGTCGAAAAATCATGATGTTGTTGAGATAAATAACGTTGGTTGGTCGGAGTGAGAGGATTCGAACCTCCGGCCCCTGCCTCCCGAAGGCAGTGCTCTACCAGGCTGAGCTACACTCCGAGTGTTAGTAAGTTCGGTTGACTGAGAAATCAGCAAGTGCGTATAACGCATCTTTATATTCGCTTGGTGGGATGATGGCAAGCGCTAGCGCGGCCATTTTTGCCTCTTGATCAGCCAGTTGGGCGGTATAGGCTATGGCGCCCGTTGAGTGAACAGCGTCAATGACTTCTGCAATCTGGTTCCGGCCTCCATTTTCGATAGCGCTGCGGATGACATGGGCCTGTTCAGCTGTACCTTTGCGCATGGCATATATTAGTGGCAGTGTCGGTTTGCCTTCGGCTAGGTCATCCCCAATATTTTTACCGATTTCTTCAGCGCTGGAGCTGTAATCAAGCACATCATCGATCAGCTGAAATGCGGTGCCAATATGCATGCCATAGGCGGCCATAGCCCGTTCTTCTGCTTCCGATCTTGCGCTGATCACAGCTCCCAATTGGGTGGCAGCCTCAAACAGTTTGGCTGTTTTTGAGTGGATGACTTCCAAATAGCTCGCTTCGGTGGTGTCGGCATCGTGGCAATTGAGCAGTTGCAGCACTTCCCCCTCGGCGATGGTGTTGGTGGCATGTGCCAATATCTCCATTACCCGCATATTTTTAACATCAACCATCATTTCGAAGGCGCGTGAGTAAAGAAAATCCCCTACCAGAACGCTGGCTTCATTGCCCCAGATATTATTGGCGGTTTCATTTCCACGGCGCATGTCTGAGCCATCGACAACATCATCGTGGAGTAGTGTGGCGGTGTGGATAAACTCAATTATTGCAGCAATTTCAACGTGTTGAGCACCAGAGTAGCCAAATGCTCGAGCCGTCAATAACACCAGTAACGGACGCAGGCGTTTACCACCGCTGTTTATAATATAGTGTCCCATCTGGTTGATCAGAACTACTTCAGACTGCAACCGGTTTTGGATCACCTGATTGACTGCCGCCATATCACCACGGGTCATATCGATAATGCCCTGCATGTCGATCGTGGCGGGGGTTGCTGTCTCTGAGACTTGATTTTGTAGATTCTGCATAAGTTAATCATTTTAGAGGCGAACAACCCGCCCTTACAAGCGCTTTTATTTGCACAAACAGGAGTTTGACCTGAGGCCCGACAGGGAGTAAAATTCGCCCTCTTTTGGATTTATCAGTTTCTGCCCGTTAGGGCGGGGCTATTAATAAACAGGTTTGGAGAAAACGGCATGTATGCTGTCATAGTAACCGGTGGCAAACAATATCGCGTTGCCGAAGGCGATGTGGTTCGAGTTGAAAAACTGCCAGTAGAAGAAGGTGGCTCAGTTGAGATCGACAAGGTTCTGATGGTCACCAACGGTGATGACGTCAAGGTCGGTGCGCCTTACCTCGATGGTGGTAAGGTCACGGCGACTGTCACTGCGCATGGTCGTGGTGAGAAGATCAAGATCATCAAGTTCCGTCGTCGTAAGCATTCGCGCAAGCAGATGGGGCATCGTCAAGATTACACTGAGCTGCAGATTACCGGTATTGCCGGCTAAGCAGCGAGTCAAAGAGGTATTCAGAAATGGCACATAAGAAAGCTGGTGGTAGTAGTCGTAATGGCCGCGATTCCGAAAGTAAACGCCTGGGCGTAAAGGTTTTCGGCGGGCAGAAGATCAATGCTGGGGGCATTATTGTGCGTCAGCGCGGCACGCGTTTCCACCCTGGAGTTAACGTTGGTTGCGGTCATGATCACACCTTGTTTTCCAAGGTGGATGGCGAAGTGATCTTCGAGATCAAAGGGCCAAAAAATCGTAAATTCGTCAGCGTAGTTCCTGCTTAAGTTTTCCGAAAAGTAGAGCTATGCTAACAGGGCCCCGTCAGTGACGGGGCTTTTTGTTTATCTAGTGCATTATTCTAGTTCATGAAATTCATTGATGAAGCCACAATTCGGGTGCAAGCAGGCGACGGCGGCAATGGCTGTGTCAGTTTCCGGCGTGAGAAATTCATTCCTTACGGCGGTCCGGATGGTGGTGATGGCGGTGATGGCGGCAGCGTTTATCTGGTTGCAGATGAGAATATTAATACGCTGGTCGATTTTCGCCATGTGCGCGATTATCGTGCCGAGCGCGGCCAGAACGGTATGGGACGAAACTGTACTGGCAAAGGCGGTGAAGACAAGTTTGTGCGTGTGCCGGTGGGGACTATAGTTGTTGATAATGAAACCGGTGAGGAGATGGGCGACCTGGTTGAGCATGATCAGCAGCTATTGGTGGCGCAGGGCGGATTTCATGGTCTGGGCAATACCCGCTTTAAAAGCAGTACCAACCGCGCGCCACGCCAATCATCCAATGGATCGCCCGGCGATATGCGTCAGTTACGGCTCGAATTAAAATTATTGGCAGATGTTGGCTTGTTAGGCCTACCCAATGCGGGGAAGTCGACTTTTATCCGTTCCGTTTCATCGGCGCGGCCCAAGGTGGGTGATTATCCCTTCACTACCCTCTATCCCAATCTCGGTGTTGTTAGTGTCGACTACGAGCGTAGTTTCGTCATCGCTGACGTGCCTGGTGTGATTGAGGGTGCCGCAGAGGGCGCGGGCTTGGGTATCCAGTTCCTCAAACACTTGTCGCGTACCCGCTTGTTGGTGCATCTGGTGGATGTGGTGCCCTACGACATGACTGATCCGGTTGATAATGTACGCATGATTGAACAAGAGTTGGAAAAATACAGTGACGATCTGGCCGGGCGGGATCGCTGGCTGGTATTAAATAAGATCGATTTGTTGCCGGAAGATGAGCGCGAGCAACATTGTCAGGCGATTATCGATACGCTTGAATGGCAGGGACCGGTGTTCAAGATTGCCGCGATCAACAAGACCAATACCCAGGCCTTGGTTTATAAAATCATGGACCACCTTGAGCAGAACCCGGTGACAAGCGATGATTGAGGCGCGACAATAGCCTTAAATTGATTAACTATTTCATCCCCATGACATCACGCCAAAAATTAGGTCAAGCAAAGCGCTGGGTGGTTAAGGTCGGCAGCTCACTGGTGACCAATGACGGCCAGGGGCTGAATCATGAGTTGATTGCTGCATGGGTGGAGCAGATTGCCGCTCTGCGCAAACAAGGCATTCAGCTGGTGTTGGTCTCCTCCGGCGCGGTGGCCGAAGGTATGCAGCGGCTCGGTTGGACCAGGCGCCCTCATGCCATTTATCAACTACAGGCGGCAGCGGCAATTGGCCAGATGGGCCTGGTGCAAGCCTACGAATCACGTTTTCAGCAATATGATATCCATACCGCACAGGTATTGTTGACCCATGAAGACATGGTTGATCGGCGCCGCTATCTCAATGCGCGCAGTACCTTGCGCGCCTTGCTTGATCTGGGTGTTGTGCCGGTAGTGAATGAAAATGACACTGTGGCGGTGGATGAGATTCGCTTTGGTGATAACGATACCCTGGCCGCGCTGGTGGGTAATCTGATCGAGGCAGAGCTGGTGGTGTTGTTAACCGACCAACCGGGGATGTACGAGGCTGATCCGCGCCAGAACCCGGAGACTGCCATGATTCGCGAGCGTCAGGCCGGTGATCCTGAGCTGGAGAAAATGGCAGCTGGCGGTGGTGTGGGATCCCTGGGCCGAGGCGGCATGCTGACCAAGGTGCGTGCAGCAGAGCGAGCGGCGCGCTCCGGTGCGGCGACCCTGATTGCGCCTGGGGGAGAGCCTGGAGTATTGCAGAAGATTGCCGCGGGTGACGAGATAGGCACGCTGCTGTTACCTGGCAATCAGCCCCTGGTGGCGCGCAAGCAATGGTTAGCAGGTCATATGCAACTACGTGGCCGCCTTGTGTTGGATGAAGGTGCGGTACGAGTACTGCGCGAATCGGGTCGCAGCCTGTTGGCAGTGGGTGTCACTGCGGTGGAAGGTAGTTTTAGTCGTGGTGAGGTGGTTGCTTGTGTGGGGCCTGGTGGCCGCGAGGTGGCCCGTGGATTAGTGAATTACAGTGCTGAAGAGGCGCGTAAGATCATGAGGCAGCCGAGTGACCGGATTGAAGCGATTTTGGGTTATGTGGATGAATCGGAGTTGATTCATCGGGATAATCTGGTGATAATTTAAGGCTTCAGTCCGCAAAAAACGCTAATGGACGCGAAAATGTAAAAAGCTTCCACAAGAAGCTGGTTTTAGTTGACGTGGAGCTAGCGAAAGTTAGCTTTAGCATTTCCAAGGGTGAGGGCATAAAAAAACCGGCTTCGAGACCGGTTTTTTTATAATGTCTGTTTAGCGCTTAGGCCATCGTTTTGATGTGCGCATTCAGGCGGCTTTTATGGCGGGCAGCCTTGTTGGCGTGAATAATACCTTTGTGCGCCATGCTGTCGATAACAGGGACAGCAGCCGTGTAGGCAGCTTGGGCGTCTTCTTTGTTACCAGCTTCGATCGCCTTAACAGTATTCTTGATGTGTGTGCGCAGGTTAGAGCGCAGGCCCGTATTGTGTTGACGGCTTTTTTCAGCCTGACGGGCACGTTTTCTAGCTTGAGCAGAGTTAGCCAAGGTAAGACTCCTAAAATTCTGATTTCAATCCGCCCCGCACAATCAGGGGCCTCAAAGGCGCGTAAATATGCCTTATTGGAGGGCTGTTGTCAATTGATAAGTTGTTGTGTGTTTTTGAGGTAGAACGGGTAGAATCCTGAAATCGTAGAGAAAATAGCAAAAACAGGGAGTTATGAACGCAAGGTGAGTAAAAAGCTGGTCAAATCAACGGCTACAGTTGGCAGTATGACCATGCTGTCGCGGATTCTGGGTTTTATCCGCGACATGGTCGTGGCACGGATTTTTGGAGTTGGAGCCGGCACAGATGCCTTCTTCATCGCCTTTAAAATCCCAAATTTCATGCGCCGCCTGTTTGCTGAAGGAGCTTTCTCTCAGTCTTTCGTGCCGGTGTTATCAGAGTACAAAACCCAGCGAGAGCATGATGAGGTCAAACGCCTTGTAGATGATGTGGCGGGCACTTTTGGTGCTTTTTTGTTGCTGATCACCATCATTGGAGTGCTGGCAGCGCCGATCATTATCGCAATCTTTGCCCCTGGTTTTCTTTTTGGGGATGAGGCAGACCCGGAAAAATACGCCTTGGCATCGGACATGTTGATGTTCACCTTTCCCTATATTTTCTTCATTTCACTCACTGCATTTGCCGGCGGAATCCTGAACAGTTATGGCCGCTTTGGCGTGCCGGCTTTCACACCTGTACTGTTGAATCTGGTGCTGATTGGTTGCGCTGTCTGGCTGGCACCGCAAATGGATGAGCCCATCAAGGCGCTGGCCTGGGGGGTGTTTTTTGCCGGGCTGGCGCAGTTACTGTTTCAGTTGCCATTTTTGGCAAAAATAAAGCTATTGCCACGTCCGCGCTGGAATCGAAAAAACGAGGGCGTTCAGAAGATAAAAACCCTGATGATCCCGGCTATCTTTGGCTCATCGGTGGCACAAATAAATTTACTGCTGGATACGCTGATTGCCTCATTTTTGGTTACCGGCAGTGTTTCCTGGCTCTATTTTTCCGATCGGCTGGTAGAGTTCCCTTTGGGTGTATTCGGCATCGCCCTGGCCACTGTAATTCTGCCCAATCTATCGCAACAACATGCCGCCGCCTCAACTGAGGCCTTCTCCAAAACACTCGATTGGGCGCTGCGCTGGGTGTTGATTATCGGTACCCCTGCAACAGTAGGATTGTTTATTTTGGCAGGGCCGATGTTGACCACCTTGTTTCAATATGAAGCCTTCAGTCCGCATGATGCTGAGATGGCCAGCCGTAGTTTGATGGCTTATTCCCTGGGGCTACAGGGTTTTATTCTGGTGAAGGTGCTGTCGCCAGGATTTTTTGCCCGTCAGGACACCAAAACTCCCGTTAAGGTGGGGATAATCGCCATGGTGGCCAATATGGTCATGAATGTGATTTTGGTGTTTCCCCTAGCTCATGCCGGCCTGGCCCTGGCGACGTCTTTGGCTGCCTTTCTAAATGCCGGCTTGCTGTTCCGTATTTTGCGCCGCGAGGGTGTCTATTCTCCGGAAGCCGGTTGGATGAGGTTGATGCTTCAAGTACTGATTGCCAATGCCGCCATGGCGGCCCTGTTGTGGTGGGGGGCGGGTGATTTGCAGCAATGGTTTGATTGGAATGGACTACAGCGTTCGATGCAATTGTTACTATGGGTTGCAGCGGGTGGGGTTGTTTATTTCGTTTCACTGCTGCTGCTGGGGGTAAAATTTCGGAGCCTTTGGCAGCAAAAAGGCACTTGATACGGTGACAATTATATAAGGTGTTTTATAATGAGGCCCTTTGCGCTCCAAGCGTGCAAGTGGGCCCGTTCAGAAATGGAATTGATTCGCGGTTTTCATAACCTGCAGCCTCACCACCGTAGTTGTGTAGCTACCATCGGTAATTTTGATGGCGTCCACTTGGGGCATCAAGCGGTATTGGGGCAGTTAGCCGAGGCTGCTGGGCGTTTGATGCTGCCGACACTGGTAATAACCTTTGAGCCGCAACCACAGGAGTTCTTTGGCGCCGCTGCGGCAGCACCCCGATTAACGCGGCTGCGGGAAAAACTGCAGGCATTGCGGCGTTACTCGGTCGATCGGGTGTTGTGTTTGCAATTTAACCAGCGATTAGCCACGCTGCCGGCTGACCAATTTGTTCAGCAATTATTGGTCGAAGGTTTGGATGTGCGCTACCTGGTGGTCGGTGATGATTTTCGTTTTGGTCATCAGCGCCAGGGAAACTTCGCCATGCTGAAACAGGCAGGTGAAAGGCATGGTTTTCCGGTGGTGACCATGCATAGCTTTCAGGTGGATGGTGAGCGAGTCAGCAGCACTTTAGTACGCGAAGCCTTGTCAAAAGGTGCGATGGGGGCCGCTGAAAAATTATTAGGCCGCAGCTATCGTATGAGTGGCCGGGTGGCGCGTGGTGATCAGCGTGGTCGTGAGCTTGGTTTTCCGACAGCCAATATTCATTTGCACCGGCATGCAACGCCGGTACGCGGTGTGTTTGCCGTGGAGATGTTTGGCATTGCTGGCGAGCCTGTCGAAGGTGTTGCCAATGTTGGTGTTCGGCCAACGGTGGATGGTACCCGCAGTCTGCTGGAGGTGCATCTGTTCGATTTCGATAGCGATATTTATGGTAGATATGTGGAAGTTGTTTTTTTGCACAAGTTACGTGATGAGGTGCGCTTTGCATCACTGGACGCATTGAAACAACAGATTGGATTGGATGCGGAAGCAGCGCAGCAATTCTTTGCACAACGAAAATAATAACTATTTAACACATTGAGTAAAACATGGCTGATTACAAACACACCTTGAACCTGCCCAAGACGGCGTTTCCAATGAAGGCTAACCTGGCCAACCGGGAGCCTAGCATGGTGAAGCAGTGGCAGGAGATGGATCTTTACGGTAAGTTGCGGGCCCAGGGTGAGGGGCGTGACAAGTTCATCCTGCATGATGGCCCACCATATGCCAATGGCCAAATCCACATCGGTCATGCAGTCAACAAGGTGTTGAAGGATATTATTACCAAGTCAAAAGCCATGAGTGGATTTGATGCACCTTATGTTCCTGGTTGGGACTGTCATGGTTTACCCATTGAACTGCAAGTCGAGAAAAAAGTAGGTAAGGCTGGCCATAAAGTGGATGCCAAAACTTTCCGTGATGCTTGCCGTGACTATGCTGCCAAGCAGGTGAATCAACAGCGTGAGGATTTTAAACGCCTGGGTGTGATTGGTGATTGGGATAATCCCTATCTCACCATGGATAATAAGTTTGAGGCCGACATTGTGCGCAGCCTCGGGCGCATCGTCAACAATGGCCATCTGCACAAAGGTTCAAAGCCGGTGCACTGGTGTGTTGATTGCGGCTCGGCATTGGCTGAGGCGGAAGTGGAATACGAGGACAAGACATCGCCCGCCATCGATGTCCGTTTTACCGTACTGGATGATGAGGCCTTCATCCAGCGTTGCCATCACGTGGAAGAACACGAAGGCGAGGGGCCTGTTTCAGTCGTGATCTGGACAACCACGCCCTGGACTCTGCCCGCCAATCAGGCTGTTTGTTTGAATCCTGAGTTGGACTACGCCTTGATTCAATGCGAAACCGAGCATGGTGTTGAGCGCCTGGTGATTGCCGAGCCGATGGTGAAAGACACCATGGATCGTTACGGGATTGAAAGCTATCGGGTAATCGCATATTGCCGCGGCAGCGAATTGGAAGGGTTGGAGCTGGAGCATCCTTTTTATGATCGTGAGGTGCCAATCATTCTTGGTGATCATGTCACCACTGACGCTGGCACCGGTGCTGTACATACTGCCCCGGGCCATGGACAGGACGACTATGTGGTGGGTTCACGTTATAAGCTCAAGGTGGATAACCCAGTTGGCGCCGATGGCAAGTTTCTACCGAATACCGAGCTGCTTGCTGGTGAGCATGTCTTCAAAGCCAATGACAGCGTGCTTGAGATATTAAAAACCAAAGGCAAGCTGGTGCGTGCTACCGCCCTGCGTCACAGCTATCCCCATTGCTGGCGCCACAAGACGCCAATCATCTTTCGTGCCACACCGCAGTGGTTTATCAGCATGGAACAGAATGGTTTGCGCGAGCAGGCGATGGCTGAAATATACAAGTCCAAGTGGATGCCCGATTGGGGCCAGGCGCGCATTGAGGGGATGGTGGAAAAACGTCCTGACTGGTGTGTCTCGCGCCAACGTACCTGGGGTGTGCCGATCACGTTGTTTGTGCATAAAGAGACAGGTGAGTTACATCCGAATACAGAAGCACTGATAGAGGACGTGGCTAAGCGTATCGAGGGGCAAGGCGTCGATGCCTGGTTCGGCCTGGATGCGGCTGAACTGCTTGGTGATGAAGCCGCTCAGTATGACAAGGTGAATGATACGCTGGATGTCTGGTTTGATTCTGGCGTCACACACGCGGCGGTTCTGGAACGACGTGAAGAGTTGGGTTTACCTGCAGATTTATATCTGGAAGGTTCAGATCAGCATCGTGGCTGGTTTCAGTCATCATTGCTATCAGCCGTTGCCATGCGTGGTGAGGCGCCCTACAAATCTGTGTTGACCCATGGTTTTACCGTCGATGCCCAGGGGCAGAAAATGTCCAAATCCAAGGGCAATATTGTGGCGCCACAAAAAGTGGCCAATTCATTGGGCGCAGATATTTTGCGTTTGTGGGTGGCGGCTACAGATTACCGTGGTGAGATGACTGTGTCGGACGAGATCCTAAAACGCTCTGCCGATGCTTATCGCCGCATGCGTAATACGGCGCGTTTTCTACTGGCTAATATCAATGGTTTTGATCCCAAACAGCATGCCTTAGTGCCGAATGAGATGTTGGCCCTGGATCGCTGGGTGCTTGAGCGTGCCCGTACGCTGCAGGATGAAGTGAAGGCGGCATATGACAGCTATGAATTTCATCTGATTTATCAAAAGGTGCATAACTTCTGTTCGGGTGATCTGGGTGGTTTTTATCTCGATGTCGTCAAAGATCGTCAATACACCACGCAGGAAAACAGTATTGCGCGCCGCTCGTGTCAGACCGCCATGTACCACATCATCGAGGCGATGACGCGTTGGTTGGCGCCGATTCTGTCTTTCACCGCTGAGGAGATCTGGGGCAACATCCCTGGTGAGCGTGGTGAATCGGTATTTCTTGAAACCTGGTATGAACTGCCGCAGCAGAAATTATCTGATGAAACAGTTGAAAAAGAAACAGTTCAGAAATTTTGGGACCAAGTGCTTGATGTGCGTCAGGTAGTGAAAAAAGAGCTGGAGCAGTTACGCATTGCTGGTGGCATCGGTGGTTCTCTGGATGCAGAAGTCGATTTGTACTGTGGCAGCGAACTGAAACAGCAACTGGAAAAACTGGGTGATGAGTTGCGTTTTGTTTTGATCACGTCAGCGGCGCGTGTGCATGGCACCACGGTAGTGCCCGATGAGGCAGCACACTACACGTTGGAATCAAATGACGAGTTATGGATCGCAGTAGCGGCATCTGAACATCCCAAGTGTGTACGCTGTTGGCATCACCGAGAAGATGTTGGTGCGAATGTCGAGCATCCAGAATTGTGCGGCCGTTGTGTCGATAATGTCAGTGGTGATGGTGAGCCACGTCACTTTGCCTGATCGGGATTAATCCATGTTGAGATTTTTATGGTTAGCGTTGTTGGTGATTGTGCTTGATCAGATCACTAAATATTGGGCAATTACTGCATTGCAGCTTTATATGCCGCAGGAGATATTCACAGGTTTAAGTATGACGTTGTCATATAACATGGGCGCTGCGTTCAGTTTTCTTGCCAGTGCAGGTGGGTGGCAGCGCTGGTTTTTTATTGTACTGGCCCTGGCTGTGTCAGGTTATATTGTTTATTGGTTGAAGCGTCTTGGTTCTAACGAAATCATGCTGGCCACCGCACTGGCGTTGATTCTGGGTGGTGCGTTGGGCAATGTGATAGATCGTATCTATCTTGGCTATGTAGTCGATTTTATTGATGTCTATTATGTATCGAATAATTGTCTGCCATTTTTCGGTCAGGTAGTTGGCAATAGTGGCAGCTCGTGTCATTGGCCGGCATTTAATATTGCCGATTCCGCCATTGTGGTGGGTGCTGTGTTGTTGATCATTGACAGCCTCAGAGGGCGCAATAAAGCGCCAAATTAAGGAAAGTTTATTATGTCTGTTCTACTCGCCAATCCTCGTGGTTTTTGTGCTGGTGTTGATCGCGCCATCGGTATTGTTGAACGTGCGTTGGAGCTGTTCGGCGCGCCGATCTATGTGCGTCATGAAGTGGTGCATAACAAGTTTGTCGTCGATGGCCTGCGTGAGCTGGGTGCGGTGTTTGTGGAAGAGCTGGACGAAGTGCCGGATGATGCGACAGTGATCTTCAGTGCTCACGGTGTCTCACAAGCTGTCTGGAATGAAGCCAAACGCCGTGGTCTGAAAGTGTTTGATGCAACCTGTCCTTTGGTCACTAAGGTGCATTTGCAGGTGGCGCGTTTTGCCCGTGATGGATTCGAGGTTGTGCTAATTGGACATGCCGGACACCCTGAAGTGGAAGGGACCTTGGGTCAATACGATGGCGAAGAGGGTGCTATCTATTTGGTCGAGACCCCAGCAGATGTTGACAAGCTTGAAGTTGAAGATCCACAACGACTTGGTTTTGTAACCCAGACAACACTGTCGGTTGATGACACTCAATCGGTTATAGATGCATTGAAGCAACGTTTCCCTGATGTGGTAGGTCCACGCAAAGATGATATTTGTTATGCCACCCAAAATCGTCAGGATGCTATCAAAGACCTGGCTGAACAGTGCGAAGTCATTCTGGTGGTTGGCTCGCACAATAGTTCCAATTCAAATCGCTTGCGCGAAATAGCGGAAAAATATGGCACCCGGGCTTATTTGATAGATGATGCCAGTGAGATCAAGCAGGCGTGGTTGGAAGCTGCTACTGATGTGGGTATTAGCGCGGGCGCTTCAGCGCCAGAGGTGCTGGTGCAAGAAGTGGTTGATCAACTTAAGTCATGGGATTGTGGGGTGGTGGAGCAACTTCAGGGGCGTGAGGAGAATGTTGTTTTTGCTATGCCTAAAGAGTTGAAGTAAAAGTGTGGGCTGGTTAACTTTACCAGCAGAGATCCACGCTTCCAGTATTTGCCTGTCCTTTTTCGCCGCGTGAGGTATAAGTCAAGCGACCGCATTGATTGTCTTTGTGAGGGAGCTGAGGTGTAGCTGCTAAAAAGGCACATTGGGTGTCACCATCAGTGCATCCCGAAGGAACTAAACGATACCATTTGTCTGGTGAGTAAAATCTGCCATCAGCGTCTGCTTGATATCCAAGATCGGCCAAGCCAGGTTCAGTTATTATGTATTCATTGTTTTCACTGTAATACCGTTCCTGCCGCGCCATGGCATCCATCAGGAAAGCATGTCCCTCGGCACGCCGCGCCTTGCGGACACTATCCTGATAGGCCGGATAGGCGATAGCTGCCAGTATGCCGATAATGGCAACTGTGATCATCAGCTCGATCAGGGTAAAGCCCAGAATGTGTCTCTTCATCAGATTAACAGCCAGATATATTTAACTACTCGTCTCTGAGTTCGCGCCAAGACATGCGTTTACCTAGTGCGCCTGAACCAACATCGGTCACAAAGCCTTTCAAAAATTTCTCAGGATCGAGATCATCTGTAATTAACAATGCCGTACCCGTATTGCCATCACCAAAGTCCAGAGATGGAGCACCTAGTGTACCTTGAATCTTAAGGCCTGATGGAACCTCGGCTTCATCGCCTGTGGCAAGCGTAACCATATCCTCTGTGTTAACAGTACGATCATTGGTGAGATTAATAATTGGTTCGTCTGGTGTTCCACCATTAAGAGCGTTAACAAACATAAACCAGCTGTCGCCTCCCGGGCTGCATGCATCGCTAGTAGGTATATATGTCGTGAAAAAGACGATGTCATTAATCACAACGGCATTGGTAACCACCCTCTCGCCGCTGATGGCTTTTTCCGGATCTGCATCAATCAGATCAATCAGCCACCCAAAGCGCACTGTATTATCCGAAAGACCATATAACACATCACCCTGAGCGGTAATGCGTGCAGTTACACTCAATGCACTATCTGTACCTGAGTTAATTGCTTTTTTAACAAGATTGTTGCGAGTAAGGTTAGAGTCGCCTTTATCCCACACACCATAAAACGTTTGAGTTTCTGTATTATTTAAGTCATCTATAGTGAGATATTGTCCTGTGCCAAAATAGATCATCAGGTTGGGAAAAGTATTGGTACTGTCATCACTCTGATTGATGATTGTGGGTTGGGCAGGATGGCGAATGACGCTTGGTTTTACCGTGATTGGTTGTGATTGCCCATTAGCATTTTCAGCGTGGAATAAAGGTACTGGATTAGTACCGTCATCATATGCAACATCCCAATTGCTGTTGTTGCCGCTTAGATCAAAGGCCCATAGATTGCCTTGCAGGTCGCCAGCGTAAACACGATCGGTATAACCATCGCCGTCGGTGTCAACAGGCGTAGGTGAAGAAAGGCCGTTTTTGTTAGTCGTGTCACCTACCTCGGTGCTGATTTCAAAATAATCAGTATCCAGTGTCCAGCCATTGTCGAGATCTGGATTAAGTTTGATTATGTATAGTTTGGCAATGCCGCTGTCAGAATTATAGCCATTACCCACAATTACCACCCAGCCTTCGTTTGTTAGTGCAACCACTGGTTTGCTTAGGGAATCGCCAAAATCAGAAAAGTCATTTGGATTAGTTACGTCGATGGCTTCGTCAGCAGAATTAAACTCCCACAAGACATCATCGGCGCCAAAATTATCTGGGTCAGTAATATCCAGGGCAAATAAACCTTTGCCGCCGGCACCAAGTCCGCCGATCAGCACTGTGTGCCAAGCGCTATTATAATAGGCGTCTGCAATAGTTGGCGTCTGATCGACGAAGTAGCGATGCACGTAGTTAGGATCAGTCAGCTTATACAGGTTTGGGAAGACAGTGGCTGGCACATAGGCCATCAGTTCTTCACCGTCATCACCAGCGCCAACAGTAGTCTCTTGAGCGCGAAAGCCATGTAGCATACCATCGTTAGCGCCGACATAAATTACAGGAGTTCGTGTTTTATTATCATTCCAGAATTTGGAATAACGATTTCCTTCAGCGCCATAGGGGGCGGCATCTGGATAAGGACTGGCAGGTGCACTGACATACACGGGGCTTGCGTTCACTATGTCACCTAACAACGAAGTACGTTGCCGGAAACCGCTAATATTTTCGCCACGCAAATACTTAAGACGATTCTCACCAACTGCGGCTGAATCACCGTGGTTTAATAATGCCTGCAAATCTGGATCACCGGATGAGGCTTTCTCAATACTAGCCCAATCAAATAGAACGCCTGAGCCATTACCACTGGCGTTTTCTTTGTATGTATATATATTGCGGTTATTATAATTAGTTAGATTGTTGAGCTTGCTTGCAGCGCTCCATTCTTCTGCGAAGCCGAAGGTACCGTCACTGTTAAAAGTGATTTTGTACGCTAACAGATCACCATCCCAATCCCCTGGGGTAAATTCACTGGAAAAAATCAGTGATCCAGACTCTAATTGGAAAGAAGACATGGAAACAGATGCTGCGCTTGGTTCGGGTTCGCCAATATTATCGATTATAGTAAGTAAGGCCTGAACCAATTCGTCTGGGTCAGAAGCACTAAAATAATTTCCGCGACCATTGACCGCTGCGTGAAAAAGGTCATCGATACGTTCTTGTCTATTTGTATTTATAGTAGGGTTTGGCCAACTAAAACCCGCCGCATTAATATCTGCTGTGTCTGGATCAATAGAGCCTTTTAAGCCAAACGCAAGTGTATGAGTGTTCATATGCTGATGGCGGGCGGTGTCACTTCTATCATCGGTATAATCTCTTTCTTTAACCAACAGCTTTAAATCATCATCAGATAGAGTGGCAGATAGGTCTGGCAGGTTTGATAGATCAGTTTTGTAGTAATACATGGCGACGTCGGCCAGTGTGTCTGCATAGTTGTCTGCATAAGGTGCACCCTCAGCTAAATCAATATTACCAATGTCGGGGTCGGCGCCATTATAAAAGCCATCTGTAATTAGAATTGTATTGTTTGATTGGCAGGCATCTATGATTGGTGAGGTATTATTGCCTATAAAAAAGTTGCTGGTTGTATTGGCATCATAGTAATTTCCGACGCTTTTTAGGCTGTTTCTCAACGGAGTGCTAAAGTGGGGCACGGAGATTGTATTAAACAGCTTGTTTAGAAGATCTTGTTTGTGAGTGGTTGGGTCGTTGCTATCGACTTTTGCCGTTAGATAATCAATGTGGAGGTTGTTGCCGTATTCATTGATTGTGCCGTAGCCGATACGAGGTAAATCGGATAGGTCGATCGCCTGACTTATGGCATATTTAGCGCTAAATTCACGGCTGCGATGGTAGGCAAACCAGTTGGCGAAATTTTGTTGGCTATCGGGGTTGCTTTCATCAGTTGAAACACCTGGGAGATTTTTGACCCAAGTTATAGTTAGGTTATTGTTGTCATCCAAGTCGTAATAGCGCCAGCCGACACAATCCGCCGAACTAATGCCTTGATTGCTACACCATGTTCCCCAGGCAGATGAATCATAATAACTGCGTTCGTAAACCACTTCAGTGGGTACGCCATTTTCGAGTACGGCTACTTCTACAAGTACGGCAGAATCTTGTGTTAAGTCTATGGTGCCGGCGCTAATGTCCATGGGGTTAATAGGAACATTTGTTATATCGGTAATATCGCTTTTGCCAGTCCATGGTTTATATGTCTGGCTGGGATCGTAATAAAGCTTGTTATAATCGTAGTGACGGGCTCTCCACTCCTCTTCCGCAACTCGATTACAGTCTTCGGTGTCCGTTTGCAAGATAAATGAATAGATTCTCTCGTCATCATCATCTGAGCAGTCACCAGTATGTAAAAGTGGAGGGCTGAGGTTGTCGCTATTAGATGCTAGGTTGCCTGAATTATCAAAGTCCTCTGTCATCAGCTCTGCGCGCATACTGCCTGAATTGTCATTAAGAAAAAAAACATTGGGTGGTACTGATGTTTGTAGAAATAGTGGGGACTGAGAAATCTCACCAGGTGCGGCGTGAGCTGTTGATACGCCACCAATGAACAATGCTAATGTAAAGGACAGCAATGAGTTTTGAAGTTGAATTTTCATAATTAATGTTTTTTATGTTTATTGCTTAAAGATGAATTTCTTACGAATAGTACTTTGTACTATTGAAGCAGTTACATTGTTACTGTCAGTGCTGCGTGCGGTTAATTTTAGAATCTTGTGACCAACGTTTGACTGGTTGGCTTGACCATATCCGCCACCCACCTCTATAGGATTTTGGTCGGCTATATATTCGACAATATAACAAGCATTGAAGCCTGACTGGTTGTTATCCGATGCGCTAACGCAAGAGTCAGCTTGCCAAGTGGTCTTCTCGAAATAATCAGCTTTAGCTTCGTTGAGGCCATAAAAACTTTTATTGTTTGGGTCATTCAATAATTTCTCAAGGTTTGCACTTTTATCAACAATGTTGGTTCCCTCTTCCTTGTCACTATTTGTATTACGCCAGTCTTTTTGGAGGATAGCAATCTCTGACTCGCCTAGAGTTAGTTCCGCATTTTGAAAGGCAATTTTTTGATTACGATCGTTGGCAGCCATCTTTTCTTCTAAGGTGGAGGTGCTCATAGCGGTAATGCCTAACATGGTCATGACCAGTAAGATCAACAGGCTAAGAATCAGTGCTGAGCCAGTTTGCTTGTTCATATGCCAATTCCTTGATTACGTAGCTGGATGGTAGTGGTGAAAGCCTGGAAAATTTTGTTGCTTTGATTGGCGGTTTCGCTGGGTGTTACCAGCTCACCTTGCTGCCAGTAACTTTGTGGAGTGGTGGCGAGATTATTCTCCACCGTACTAAGCAATAAGTGGACGCGTACACTGGTGATTCTGCTCCAGTCAGGAGCATTGATACCTAGAGCAGGCTTCGCATCAACGTAACGAATCGAGCTGCCGTCACCATTGGTGTCTTCGCCATAAAGGATCTGGATGTCCCTGACACCCTCGAGTAGAGGTTCATGTATTACGGTTCCATTTCCTACATATGATCGATAGAGATTTGGCACACCATTATCCAGCTTAACGTAGTATGCTGAATAGTGAAGTTTGGCGAGCTCGGCACCCGTTTGATAAGATTTGCTGAAATTGCCCGATTTAATTGAAATCCCTGTCCCTGTGATAGTGGTTCCTGCAAGAAATATATCTGCATTATCACAGTCGCTTATTATAAGTGGGTCGTCTGTTTGTATATTACCTATACTGTTACTACTAGCAAAAGCGACAGAACTTAGATCACTTGTCGCGGGTATGCTGAGTGGCGATGCAGCCATAACTATCAAGGCATCGGTGTTTGCGACTACATTGCTACTGTCAGGGTTGGGGTCGCTTGTGTCTGTAGTTAAAGCGACCGACAGGGTGTCAGAATATTCATAACCAAATATACCGTTTCCAAAATCTCTTAAATCGGTGTTGTTTGTGATGTTGGCGTTACTGTTACACCCCAGTTGACCAGCCATACGAATATCATGACCTAGTAGATCGAGGGCAAAACGGGCATTTTCCTGCATTCGCGCCACAGCATTTTGCACGCGACTGGTTTGTTGGCTCGAGCTGAAGATCTGAATTACACCCAAGGTCAGTACAAGGCTTAGGCTGATGGCAATCATCAGCTCTACCAAAGATAAGCCGGCTTGTTTGCGATTCAGGTAAATCATGGAATAAATCTCAGTTGGTAGCAGGCCATTGTGTTTTCTTCAGCAGCAATATCACTACCTGCAAAGTCTTTGCATTTTTTCGGAATGGTGTTTTGGTCTGATGCGAGTGGTTCGTGCCACAGAATAGTAACGCTGAATTCATCCCCGCTTTGCTCGATAAGGCCGCGACCTTGTGGTAGCACTGGCTTGGTTGTGGTGGTGATTTGTTTGTTTTGTCCGCGGATTGGGCTGCTCCACTCTAGCTTGTCATAGTCAGCCAATTCAGCGGGGGTGCAACCTGTAGTAATGCAGGCAGGATCATTTGGGATAGTGCCATTTGTATCAAAGTTTGCATAATTGTCTATGCCATTTGGATTTGCGCGAATGCGGTCCGCCATGTCAATTGCGAGATTAGTCGCTTGGGTTTTGGTATAAGCAGCATGATTGTTACGCATGCCATAGGCCTGCATGCCGGCGATCCCGAGTAAGCCGATGGCCAGCACGACCATAGTCACCAGAATCTCAATCATGGTAAAGCCTGTCTGACGACGGGCACTTGAGTTAGAAGCCATGTTTTCCCCACAAGCTCTTAAATTATGGAGAAAAGGCTAACACAAAAGAATTAACTAAACTAAATGAAGGAGACGAGTGGCATTGTTCAGCCGATGAGTGGTTTGCGACAAACGCCTGAAATCCAGGCGTTGCGCTTTTTATGCGGGCAGAGGTGGTAAGTCGGTCCTGTTGTTACCAGATGAAATTTGGGGATTCAACAGGCGTTATTTTTAACTCCTTGATGTGGGCGAAGGTGCTAAAACTTACCACGAACTGGCTGTGCCTGTGCAGTCATCATTACTGAACCAAGTGCGGTTGCCGCTTGAGTCCAGTTGCAGTCCCCCGTCACCGTCCTGGGCAGTGGCGTTTATTGGCTGTGCACACAGGGTGTAGGCGGTGGCGGATTGGGCGGTTATGACTAGGTCGTAGTGTTTCGTTGCGCCATCCAGAGGGGCTTTGTTCGGGAATACCCCACCTGCCCCTACAGCCGCGGTAGCAAAAGTATTTTGTTGGATGAAGAATCGCTCCATCGCATTTGCCAGCGACATTAGCGTTCCTTGCGCATCCGTGCGCCGGGTTTTGCTGACCTGATCCTGGTAAGCCGGGTAAGCAACCGCGGCAAGGATTCCAATAATTGCCACCACGATCATCAGTTCGATCAGGGTAAATCCATTTATCTGTTTTTTCACAGTTTGTTTCTCCACGTTATTGAATATGCCAGTAGGTTTTTTCTGGTGAGACTCCAACCGATGGAATCTCTATCTTTTCGGTGCCAACAAAACCCACGACTCCATTCTCACTGAAGATAACGCTGATACCCGGTGGTATACCTCCTCTTACCAGGTCTATGCGGCGATCTATTCTGGTCAGCTCGCCACCAGAGTTATCGAAGTCATGAACCGGAGTGCCGTCATCAATATTGATCAGGAAGCCGCTTGCAGATCCCTGGCTGGGTGAACATGCACCTGCTTGATTGGCCACGGGTTTATAGGTGGTGAACATCACATTTCCGCCTATGGTTAGTGACTTGGCCAGTACTTTTTCACCGACAAAACTGTTGTCAGACTCTTCATTCATGTAGATGAAAAAGCCATGGCTGCTATCAAGTGCTGCTTCTGCCACGCTTTTTTCTGCCTCAGTGCCTTCACCGATGGTGTTGTCGGTAGTGTCAAACAAGTTATCTAGGGTGATGGCCGTATAAACAGGATCGTCATTGGCATCAAGCGCCGGGCCAAAAACATGGGTATCACGGATGACAAAGAAGGCATCATGTATGGCCGTGTTCAATGGATGGGCGCGATAGCCTGAACCAATGGATATATTCAGATATGAATTATCTGATGTCATGGATACATCCGGGGCATAAAAGAAGCGACGATTGCCGGCAGCGGTGTTATCACCCAGATTGGCGATGACGCCGCCGGTAGCTAAGTTGCCAGCACCAGTGTTATCTTCGTCAATATCGAAACGCCAGATTCTTGCGCCCATATCGCCGACATAGAGGCGGTCAGCATAACCATCACGGTCCATGTCCAGTATTGTGATATCTGAAGGAATACTATTGGTCATGCCGCTGAGCACGAGGTCTGGATCTGAGCCATCGCTATGGCCAGTGCCCGCGGGGCCAGCCTGCCAGATTTCAGCGCCTGTCGATGCATCGACAATGAAGATTGCTCTGCCTTCATCATCAGCCTCAGCGGTTTCATTATCATCCTGGTCGACATCATAGCCACCAGCAAAGATCAACACATCTTTGGATACGCCATTGAGTTTGATTTTGGCCTTGGCCGCTGAAGACCAGGTCTGGGCCAGTTCGGCGAAATCACCTGTCCCACCTTGAATCATCCATTTCACCTTGGGTGTGCTGCGATTAGTAACATTTAAAGCGTAGAGATTTTTACCACCACGGCGCATGGCTTGGTAAAGATAGACATGCTCACCTGTCTCAAGGTTGTCACTAGTATCGTAGAGTAAGCCATTACCATTTACATCGTTAACCCACTTGGTTAATGGTCCATCAAGGCCGTAGGGATGTGGGTTGCTACCGGCGTTGTCAAACAAGGTGACTAAGCTTGGTAACAATTCCTGAGGAACGAAGGTAAATACTTCGGTACCATCGGTTGTATTAATAGCGTGGAAATAGCCTTCATTGGTGCCGGCATACAGTGTGATGTCAGGATTGGCATCTGTACCGCCATAGGTAATCAATACAGGCTTGGTATGAAGTGGATCTCCCAAATGACGACGGGGATCTGTTACGTCTGTATCCGAGTCTTCATCAAAGAGATCAATACCACGCGCCCATTGCAGAATGTCCGTTCTGTCGTCATCGGTCATGGTCGCATCGCCAAGCATGTCTTTGGTGATGGCAGCATTGTCTTCGTGCAATGCATTCTCGACAGCTGATAGGGATGCATTGTTTGGTGCAGTCGAAGACGTATAGGTATAAACAGTACGTGGCAGAGCCATTTTACTGGCTGCGCCACCTAATCTAACGGAGTCGCCATCAGCGCCGTCACCCCCTGGTGTCCAGAAGCTGGTGGCGGTAGGTTTGAAAAAACCGGTGTTGGCATCAATGGCAACATTGTTATTAGAATCGACAATGACTGGTGGGTTGCCTGTCAACCTGTAGCGTTTTATATTGCCATTCCAGGTGGGTCTTGCACTAGGTTGGAACAGGGCGTAATAAAGTTCATCTCGATGGTTGAAGCGGTTGAAGGCATTCACCGATACGGCCGGCGCAATAAAGGTGGTATTTACTGCCATGATTTCAGTAAGAATAGAGGTGAACACTTCAGTTAAGCCAGCGGTATCGTCGGCAGTGTAATATTTACCGCCACCTTTTGTTGCTGCGTTACTGAGCAGGGCTTGGTCTGTGTGAAAACCGATGGTATATGTTATGACGTTTTGTGTATCATCGAGACCGCTGCAATCCTTGGTATACATATAGTCGGCCAGTTCATCAAGACAGTTGCCGGAGCATGATGGGGAGCCGGTAACTGTTGAGAAGCCTGGCAGTCCTTGTATATCGCTATTTGCATTGGTGTCATAAGTAGGCTCACCATCGGTTAACAGGATGACAAAGTTCTTCTGACATTGATATTCAATGGGGCTTTCATAGTCACTGCGGTCATCTGGATCAAGCACGCTAGCGACATTGGTGCCAGGGTCTGTGTCATCGCCAAACTTGACGGCAGCCCCTTTGTAAAAAAGATAACTTTCATACATGCTTTCGGCCAGTGGAGTGTAACCATTTGGCGTCAACGCATTTACTGCATTCCTGTAATCATCGCGATTAGCATCCGTTAATTCCTGCATAGGCATAATGAAATAGCCGCCCTTGTTAGATTCTCTGCTTTTGTTGTCAAAGCGCATGACAGAAATGTTGATGTTGGAGATGCTGTCCATAAGATCAGAGAAGACTTCTTGTACTATTGACAAACGTGTCTTGGTCGTGGTGGTGCCAGGGCTGTTGCGCCAGTTTAGATAGTTAGCGCTATATAGGGTGTAAGTGGTGCCAGTCCGGTTCCAGTTGATTGAATTGTTGACGTTCGAGGTCCAAGGGCCGCCATCGTTTTCATCAGCAGGGTAAACATTGGCAGAGGCAGCTGTTTCACCGTGGTCGCCAAAGTCATCCTGACACTCAATTGGGTCGTCATGGTCTCTGGAGCTGAGGCTGCTCCATGTGTCTTCACTGCCCCGTCTACCTCTTCTACGGCCCTCTTTGTAACGGGCTGCACGGGTAACATATAGGCCTGAGCCACCGCTGTTCAGCGAAGTTGACGCTGCATCACATTTGTTGGAAGAGGCAAGAAAGTAGTTGCTGGTACCACAGCTTGGGGAGTTGCCTGAGGTGCTCCAGTAAATCCTGCTGGATGAACAGCTACCGCTATAGGTTTCTGATGGGTCATAGCTACCCGCCGACACCGTGACATTTGAACTCATACTGCCTGAGGTGTCGATGATAAATACCAGATTAGGATTTACCTCGGATGGTATTTGACTTCCACCGGTATATATTTCCGTGTCATCTGCACCAACTGGAAAGCTAATACCAAGAGATAAAGCGAAGCTGAAAATCAGATTCAACACTCTTTTTGACTGGCTAGTTTTATTCATAATACACCTCGTTTCACTTCTTGGATTCTTGCTAGGCTTGGCTAAGAAATTCATTACCAGATGATTTTCACTGCCTGTTTGGTTTTTTCGTCGTAAACCACCGTGCCAGGTTTGCCGGAGTAGGTTTTAATATTCTTTAATTGAACAGGCTTGTCGTTGCGAAGGATTTCAATTTGTTCATTAAAATTAAGTTGTAACGGGCAACGTGTGCAACCGGTCGCACTAACGAAACCAGTACCTTGTTTTTTGTTCCAGTTGACTTCGATTCGGTCCGCTTCAACTGCCTCGGTTTGGGAGACAATATCGCCGAAGGCTGCCATTGCCTGTGCACTGATGCACAGCGTTAAAATCAGTACGAATTTGGTAAGCGTTTTAATTAACATTGTGATGTCCTCATTAACTATGTCTGTGTCGGTTATTGGCCTGAGCTTGGTCCGAGTCGAGAAATACCCTGGACATGCGTTCCTGTGGTGCTGGTTGAGCCAATAGACGCATTGCTGCTGACTTCAAAAATGTGGCATGACAGGTCTGAGTCCATGGATACACCAGCAACGAAGCAATCCACTTCATCTTTGTAGACAACAGTGGCGCTGGCTCCCAGAGTGGTATTGGTCAAGTAATCATAAGGGTCAAGATCAAGAGTGATTATTGTCGATGTGTCGTCGACCCCGGCAGTTGCTGCTGTCCGCAATGGATCGCTATCCACGTTATAAAAGTCTGTATTTTCTTCGTCACCGGATTTCATAATGTTGTTAATAGCGGACTCGGCAGCTTGAAACACCATGGTATTATGTTGAAAGTTCTGCGACATCCGTTCTTCAAGATTGGTGCTGCTAATCGATGAGATGCCGAGGATGGTCATAACCACCATGATCATGAGACTGACGATCAGGGCTGAGCCTGTCTGTTTGTTCGGTATATTGATAGTGATATTCATATCAAGCTCCAGGCTTAATTTCTCAGCAAGATGGTTTGGGTAAAAACACGGCGCAACTGGTTGTCGCCTATAGGTCCGATAGGTGGTGTGTTGAGTAGGTTATAGGTGTTGTTGTCTGTATTGCCGACACCTTCAATAGTGCTCACCAAAAGGGCAACCCGAACTGTCTTGACGGCAGTCCAGCTCGCAACATTTCCGGCATTGACATAGCGGTTGGCAGTTCCATCGTTGTTTGTGTCTTCACCATAAAGGATTTGCATGTTTTCAATTCCTTCTGCCATTACCTGGGGGGTGATGCTGCCATTGCCCAGACACATCAGATCGGTACCGTTCAAATAGAAGCGATCTGTTGCGATTCCAGCGGTTGCATTGCCGAGACAATCAGTCGCCGATGTGTAATTGATTTCTACGATGTCGCTGGCTGTTCCGTTGGCATCTGTAAAATTTAGGTCGGCATTTGCAGTTTGGTTTTCCAGTGTGTTGGCGGAGTTAAACGCGGCGACGGTTGTTGCATCTTCAGTTGGATCGTAACCTGCCATGCTGATGTTTTGCGCCATAATATCTAAGGCGTAGCGGGCATTCTCTTGCAGGCGCCCCATACCGTTCTGGAGGTTGTATGAGGTTTTGCTGCTAAGGAATATCTGGCCGACACCTGCCATCAGGATCAATCCAATGGTGACCGCAATCATTAGCTCTACCAATGAGAGCCCTAGCTGCCGGTTTCTGCTGGAATATCGCTTGTGTAGGTTTATGTTCATGGCTGTATGGTGATTGCAATTGTTTGGGTAACGGTGTTTTGAGCAGCTGTCCGGTTTGGATTCAGCTCGGTCCAATTAAGTGTGATCGTGTGGGGTGATCCATTTGTGCAAACATCGGCGTCAACACCTGATGGTGGATCGGTATCGTTACAGGTGATGGTTGCAGTTGCTTGAGGTAGAGATGCTTGTACACCGCCGGCACGGGTGCCATCTGCGTTAATGCCACAGAACCAGACATTCAAGTCATAGTTGGCCAGTTGTGTTGAATTACAAGAAGCGGCATTCACTACCTCATCATCATAATATTCACCGCAATAGGTAGCGGGGAATGTAGTGCAATCGATGTTGGCAGCCGAGTCGGCATTTCTGAAGATATTGTTATCAACAGCCGTAGGATTAGATCTGACTCTCTCTGCAATATCACTAATCAGCAAGGTTGCTTGAGTTCTGTATGAAGCACTGTTAACGCTACGCAGCCCGGTCATTTGCAGGGCGGCCATGCCCAGTAACCCAATCGACAACACGACGATGGTCACCAGGACCTCGATCATGCTGACGCCTTTGGATTTCCGTTTGATAGATTTATGCTGCATCGTGTTAGCCTTGCCTGTTAACAGTTGTAATCGCTGACAGAGACGCGACCAGTGGTCGACAGTGAAATTTCACGACCGGTTTCGCCGCTTCTTCCGTCACAGAGTCTGTAAGTGTCGGTCTGATTGGCCCTGCCGGTGGGTTGATATTGGAAGGTGTCAATATCATTGACGCTATCCATTACGCTGCTGCCTTGAAAAGCTGGGAAGACTTTTAGGGTGGCACCACCATTGACGGCGACGCTCCAGCCACTCCCCCATTCATTTGTTCCACTCGGGCTGGTTGCGGTGACATCAATATTTACGCCGCGCTTAATTGCTTCGCTGCGTGCCAGGTTCATCGCTGCTATGAACTGGTTGGCTTGTGTGCTGATTCGGTTATTTTGCAGCATGTCGTTGAAACTAGGTGCTGCGACACCCATTAGTATTGCTGCGATTGCCAGTGTGATCATGAGCTCTACCAGGGTGAAGCCCCTGGCTGCTGTTTTACTTCTAATAGTCATATGTCCTGCTCGCACTGCTAAAACCATCTATTCTTTGGGTCTGTACTCTCCTTATCGGGCTTTGGCCTCATGATGTTTAGTGCTATCAGGGGGTGACTTGATTAGTGGTAGATGCGACACGATAAACGGCTTTTTCTGGCCTCGCTGTGCCTGAAAGTATGAAATAATTCACACTATGAGAAGCAGCATAATTGTGGGTGGTGGGCTGACCGGACTGTTGTTAGCGCGGGAGTTGGCTCTATCTGGGGTGGAAGTCACCGTTATCGAACGAGGTAAGTTGGCGCAGGAGTCCTCCTGGGCCGGTGGTGGTATCCTTTCGCCGCTGTATCCCTGGCGTTATCCAGAGCCTGTGACAGCCCTGGCCAGTTGGAGTCAGCGGTTTTATGCGGGGCTGGCGGCGGATATTCAGTCCCAGTCAGGGATAGATCCTGAATTCATTCAAAGTGGTTTGTTAATGCTTGCGCCAGAAGAACCTAATGAGGCGCTATCCTGGGGTCATCAGCATGATGTCGAGCTGCAGCAGGTAAGCTCGGCAGAAGCCAATGCCATTGAACCGCAGTTGGGTATTGAGTCAGACGGAATTTGGATGCCCCAGATTGCTCAGATTCGTAATCCGAGGTTTTTACAGGCGCTTATTAAGGCTTGTGAAGGGCTGGGGGTTAAATTTATAGAATTTAGCCCAGTTGAACAGCTAATCATTCAGGATGAGCGGATTATTGGGGTGAAAACATCGGCAGATGCGTTTCGGGCAGAGAGTGTTGTGGTTGCCAGTGGCGCCTGGAGCCAACAACTATTATCTACTCTGGGAACTAATTTAGAAGTTAAGCCGGTCAAAGGGCAAATGTTGCTCTATCTTGCCGAGCCGGATTTATTACAACGGATAGTACTTGTAGAGGGCCGGTATGTGATTCCGCGCCGGGATGGACATATATTAGTTGGAAGTACGATGGAGTATAGTGGGTTTGATAAATCCACGACTGATGAGGCACGCCAGGCATTGCAGGCTGCGGCAGAAAAAATCGTTCCTGCATTGCGCAATTATCCTGTTGTAAATCATTGGGCTGGTCTGAGGCCTGGCTCTACAGATGGTATCCCTTATATTAGCCAGCATCCTAAGATTGCAAATTTATTCGTCAGTGCTGGCCATTTTCGTAATGGCGTTGCCATGGGGCCTGCTTCGGCTAGACTGTTAGCGGATCTGATTCTTGAGCGTGATCCGATTCTCGAATTATATCCATATAAGATAAATGTCTAAGCAGCTCGTTTTATTGACATAGTCCAGTTATGTCGTAAGCTATATGTATCTTTTAGATTAATTCAAAATGCATACGATGATTGATAAATATCCTAAGTCTCGTTCTGAAGTAATCGACCTAATGCGTACTAAAGGGGTTAATCCAACTCAACAGCGCGTTGAAATAGCACAGGCGTTATTTGCTCAGCCTCAACATGTGTCGGCAGACCAGGTTCTGTCACTGGTGAATAAACAGCGCAATATTGTTTCCAAGGCCACGGTATATAACACGCTTGGCTTGTTTGCCCGCAAGGGGCTGGTGCGCGAAGTAATTGTCGATCCAACTAAGGTTTTTTACGATCCAACCACCAGTCCACACCACCATTTTTACAATGTTGATACCGGTGAATTGATGGATGTGGAACATGGCTCAATCAATTTGGGTGAATTACCGCCATTGCCAGAAGGGACACAGGCCGAAGCGATTGATGTTGTGATTAGGGTCAGGAATAGCCCGGCTGCATTTTAATTTTCTTTTAAATTTCAGCAAGATAAAAAAGCCTGTTAACAGCGGGCTTTTTTGTGTCCGGATAAAAAAGTCTAATCCCATATCAATTTAATAGAAATTGGCGTAATTTTTGTGGATGTTTTTACTCAACACTGCCATATTGCCAAGTTGCGCAAACTGTTGATAATACGAATGATTAGCAATGGCTGGTTAAAAAGTGCTGGGCGAAAGGAATCGCCTAATTGTGATGAGCGCCCTGTTGGTGCTGAGATTGAGCTGCTGGTTTTGCATGGCATCAGTCTGCCGCCAGGAGAATATGGTGAGGATTTCATCGAGCATTTTTTTTGCAACAAGCTTGATGTCAGTGCCCATCCATATTTTGCTGAAATTGCTGGGATGAAGGTATCAGCGCACCTCTTGATACGGCGTGATGGAGGGTTGGTTCAATTTGTACCATTTAATAAGCGGGCCTGGCATGCTGGAGTTTCTTGCTTTGAGGGCCGCGAGCGCTGCAATGATTTTTCTATCGGAATCGAGTTGGAAGGTTGTGATGATGAGGCGTATCAAACTGTTCAATATGTTCGGCTGGTTGAGGTGACCAGGGAATTAATTGCGAAGTATCCAGGAATCACAAAAGAACGGATTGTCGGCCACTGTGAGATTGCACCGGGGCGCAAAACTGACCCGGGGCCGGCATTTGACTGGGATAATTTTCGACACTTGCTAGCAGGAGGTCAGGCATGAGTATGCGGATTGGGATCGATCTTGGCGGTACAAAAACCGAGGTGATTGCCTTGGCGGAAGATGGCAAAGAATTATTTCGTCACCGGGTGTTGACCCCCAGGGGGAATTACGACGAAACAATAGCCCTGATTAACTCATTGGTTGATGAGGCAGAGCAGCGCACAGGCCAGAAGGGTACGGTAGGTGTTGGTACACCGGGGGCGATTTCACCTGCAAATGGACTGATCAAAAATGCCAATTCAGTTTGGTTGAACGGCAAGCCCTTGGAGCAGGATCTGGTTTCAGCGCTGGAAAGACCTGTTCGACTGGCCAATGACGCTGACTGCTTTACTCTGTCTGAAGCTATCGATGGCGCTGCTGAAGGTGCTGGTAATGTATTTGGTGTAATTATTGGCACCGGCACCGGTGGTGGCATTGTCATTAATGGTCAATTGGTTAAGGGGCCGAATGCAATCGCTGGCGAGTGGGGCCATAATCCGATGCCTTGGCCACGTTGGGATGAGCGCCGTGGTCCACCTTGTTACTGCGGAAAGCGTGGCTGCATTGAGACTTTTCTGAGTGGGGCAGGTTTGAGCCGTGATCACTATGATATGACTCGGCAGCGTTTGACTGCGAGTGAAATTGCACAGCGTTGCCAGAAGGGTGATCATCTGGCAGAACAAACCATGGCCCGTTTTGAAGACCGGTTTGCCAGGGCCTTGGCAGGCGTCATTAATATTCTTGATCCTGATGTCATTGTGGTCGGTGGTGGTGTTTCTAATATCAGTAGTCTTTATCATCGTGTTCCCAAGCTATGGATGAAATATGTTTTTTCAGACACCGTGGCAACACATTTGTTGCCAGCCAAACATGGTGATTCCAGTGGGGTGCGTGGTGCTGCTTGGTTATGGCCAAATGACCATACGAGGTTTATTAGTGAATAATAGTAGTATATTTGTGCGACAGCCTTTGAGTGGTTTTATTTTGTGGTGGTGGCTTGGCTTATTTTTGGTGCTGTTTGTCGTTTATCAATCACTAACTCCCGCCCCGGTGGAAGTTGGTCGGTTCGAATACAGTGATAAAGTGGGGCACTTTTTAATCTATTTTGTTTTAATGAGCTGGTTTGTTCAACTCTATCAGCGTCGGAGCCATTTGCTCTTGTTGTTCCTATTTATTGCCATGGGCGTGGTCATTGAAATTTTGCAGGGACAAACAGGCTATCGGCTATTTGAATTCGGCGATATTACGGCAAATACATTGGGAGCGTTGTCTGCTTGGGGGTTGGCAGCGACAGCTTATGCGACTTTATTATTACGTACTGAGAAAATTGTTCTTTTCTCAAACTAAATACAGTAACTTTTTTTCAAAGCAGATCGACGCCTAAAACGATAGGCGCTGATGATCAATACTAAACCTAGCAAATACCAGTAAGGGTAGATTACAGCATAGACGATTGGCGCTAGTGCTATTCGCGTGATTACCCGTAAGGTTTCATTCTTGCCAATCTGTTCTGCGATAGGGGGCGAGTATTCGTAATAGAGCTCGACGAAGTAACTTCCCAAGCTATTGCTAAGCAGATAGTTATCCCTAAATGCACGTAGCTGTGTTACATGTGGGTGCATAAAAGAGCCATACGCAGCTGTGGCGATAAAACAGCGATCGATAGTGGTAGTGCTGTTTGCGCCAGAGGTGTTGTTGCTGAAGTTCGGGTCTTTCTCATTGGCTTTGACCCGTGCAATATTCCGTATATTGAGTTCAGCTTCTTGCGGCTCAAGGAAGATGGATATATTTACAACATTCCCCACATCAACAACGCCAATATTGCAGCGAATAAGTGGCGGATCGAGTTCCGACTTACGGCAATTGCCCTGGCTGGTTGAAGAGTGTCGATAGAGTATGTTGGGGGGTAACCAGTTGGTAAGTTGCACATCGTTTGCAGCATTCGGACCCGAATTGGTGATGCTTATTTCGTAGGTTATCGGCACATTTGGTTTCATTGTTTCTGGTGTGCTGATCATGCTAATTGAAACATCAGCTGATGGTGCAGTCAGGTTAGGTTCAGCGGCGGTTGGAATATATTGGTTTGGAGTAAGCAGATAACCGTGTGGGACGCCATTGAGATTACCCCAGCCTACAATATGCCCCATATTATCGATCGCAGTAGCGTCACGCAGATCCCAATTAGGGTCACTGATTTGCGAATTCAGGGTAACCATCTGGTTGATGCGTGATTCGAGACCATTGCTCATCTGTGTCCAGGTGTTGCCGCCGTCTACCGATTTGTATACCCCATCGGTATCTGTGCCAGCAAAGAGTTCTCCCGTAAACGGAGCAGTATTGCCAATCACCGGTGGGTAAAATGGATTACCTTCCGGGTTAAACTCCACCGCATAGGTGATCGTTTCTTCAAGTCCAGCATTGAGTTGAGTCCAGGTCCAGCATGTAGCCGTAGTTGTGCAGAAGGCGCTTGTAAGGAGGTGGACGCCGGTTTTAGTGGCGACAATTATATTGTCATCATTGGGGTCAAGATCGATATCAAATATATTAATATTATCAAGTGTGGTGCTGCTGTGACTGTTCATAGGGTCCCAGCTCTGCCCTTGATCGGAGGTGCGAAACAAGCCGGCTGATGCACTGGCTGCGAATATCATTTGGTTGTCAGTGGGGTGAATTACAAGATCAACAATGTCGGTTTTCTCCAAACCGATGTTGATCGGTACCCAGTTGCGCCCCTGGTCACTGCTGCGAAATACGCCATCCGCGGTTCCCGCATAGAGGATTTTCGGGGTGACGCTGGTGTCCAGCAACAAACTGTACACAGAAAGACTGGCAAAGCCGTTATTTGATGCGGCCCAGTTAACACCTGCATCCGTGCTGAGATAAACACCATTAAGGGTTGCAGCATAGACAATTGCAGGCGTTGTTGTGGTATCTACTGCGATATCATTAATGTTGAGGTTGTCGAGACCAGAATTGGAGCTTAACCAATTTTGGCCGTTGTCTATCGAGGTATAGATACCTTGGTCAGAAGAGCCGACCCATAATTTCTCTGAACCGCTACGATCATCAGATGCTATGGTGATGATCTTGAATCCCGAAGAGCCGCTATCTGCAATTGACCAGCTGGTGTCGTCTACCGCGGTATTTGAGGTGGTTATATAAACACCATCAGATGTGCCGGCAAATAATTTACTTTCTAGACTATTATCATCAGTCACTACACTCAGTGCATAAACATCACTTGATGCAAATCCGGGAGTGATTGATGTCCAGCTTGTGCCTAAATCAGATTCGCTGGCTTCAGATCGAAAAATACTGCCGTTAAATGTGGTGGCATAGAGTCTGTAGTTAGGTGCGCCAGGGGTAAGTGCAATTGAAAAGACAGCGCCATCGCGAATACTTATCCAGGCTTCATCATTGGTTGTCGTTCTGGTGTAGAGTGCGCTGTTGGTGGCAGCATAGAGCTTGCTTGGAGTGGCGGTTTCATCGACTAATATTTTATTTATATTGCGGTTTTCGATCCCGGTATTAATAGCTTCCCATTCGGTGAACTCTGTAATGTTAGTTCCCTTGAATATGCCGCCACCGCGCGTCCCAGCATAGACAGTGTCAATTTTGCCCGCGCTATTTGTAGCATTCGGGTCAAAGGAAAGCGTTGTAATAAAACGGGTGAATAGGCGGTTATCGGATCCTTCTTGCCCGTTTTGCTGATCCCATGACAACCCATTGTCGATCGAGCGATAGAAACCGTTTGAAGTGCCGGCATAGACTAAATCACTATTTTGATGGGAGATAAATTGAAAGGTACCAAAACGCGAAGTGTCATCCGCCAGCGTCCAGGTAGAGCCAGCATCATGACTGTAAAAGATGCCTCTATTCGTGCCGGCGTACATTTGATTGCTGTCTCTCAGATCTACGTGTAAGTCGAAAGCAGAGAAATCTTTTAAGGTTTCGCTGAGTATTGCCCAGGTAATGCCGCCATTGTTACTTACAAATACACCACCATTGGTTGCGGCAAAAACTCGGCTACGATCGCTATCGAATGTAATGCTATTGACGCTACCGTTGACAAGGCCAAGGCTGGCAGCGAACCAGTCATCACCCCAGTTGACGCTTTTTGATATGCCAGTTCCATTGGTGCTGCCTATATAAAGATGGTTGAGAATGTCTGGATCGGCAACGATATGGAAAACATCGTTTTCTGAGGTATCGTATACAAAAGCCCGCTCTTCCCCATTAACTCGAATTGATTGGCCGACGATCAATCCCTGGTTATTAATTCCTTTTGCGAGGCTGTCAATGTCATGATTCAAGGTGCCTAGATTAACTAATCCTCTGTCTTCCGAAGACCAGATAGCGCGTTTACCGCTAAAACGTTCATCCCGGTTGTAGGCAATGCCGACTACAGCGTTCTGTTCGTTAATTTTGAGGCCTTCAGTGTGTTGATAACCAAAAAAGCTACCAAGGTTGTGCGTTATGTCAAAGCCGTCATAACGAAATGCTAGCTTGTTGCCGTTTCCATCTTCAGAGGCACCTGTTATCTGGCCGCGGTCATTAATGCTGTTTGCCCATGCATTGGCACCGCCGAGTGTGGCCAATGTTGTCAAGCCACCGCTATAGATATCGTAACTAAAAGCGCGAAGGAATTGATTGTCTACTTCGAGCTTGCCAGCAATCTCATCAAACGAACTAATGCTATTTGCTTGCAAGAGATTACTGAACTGACTTAGTTCGGATGAGGATTGATCATTTTCCCAGAGCAATGCCCTGTCATTAGGTGAGTTGTCCTCATAACCTACGACAAAGCCATTTTCATTGACATCTAGAGCGTAGCTTTGGGATTGGAGTGGAATTAATGTTGAATCGCGGTAGAGAACGGCTGTTGGTGTAGCACCGCTGGTATCAATACCAGTGATCAGCCCATTCTCATTAATGCTGAGGGGCTGAAAATTTGCACCAAGGTCAGTGATTCCGTAAACGTTAGCAGACGCATTGCTAACAATCAGGATTGAGAGCAGCGCTAAAATCAAATTTTTCATATTTTCTGCAATCTTAGGGCGCATCAGATTATCCTGCGATGTGCCTATTCAATACTCCATTACCGAATGTTATACATTGTTATACATTGTATGACAATGATCAGCTACAACAGTTCAAAGCGTCAATATGTTGCTAACTGTGAAAAACTAGAGGGCATCTGCAGCGATTTTTCGGAGTGTCGTTACTTCAAGGTGGGCTTGGTCTGCTTGCTGCAATGCACGTTGCAGTCGTGCTGGGGCTGACCTACCCATACATTTATGCTCAGGGTCACCTTCAAATGCCTCCAACATTCCTTCGACCAGGCGTTCTCGCGGCAGTTCCGAGTTAACCAGGGTAGACTGGATGTCCATAACATCATTAGCGACATCAAACGCTAATTCTTCATGGTTTCGCCACAATTCAGACACGGTGCCACCTGTTTGAAGGCCGGCAATATTAGTGGTGACGATGTATACATTTTTGCGTACCAGTTCGTATTCCATCTCATTAGCAGAAGCAGCAACGCGGCAGGGAATATCTAAACTGCCGAGTGCGTTTTTAAGTGCCTCGGCATGAGGGCCGAAAGCGGGTGATGAGATGAGGACTTTTGCATCCTGACCTTTCTTCTTTTCAAACCAGACAGAAATGACTGTGGGCGTGGTAAATGAGTAGGTTTGCCAATCTCTTGGTAAAAGTTCGTTTTGTAGCAAAACCAATTTGTTGTGCCATTGGGCAGGAATTTGTTCCAGCGTGGGATGTAGATCTTTTTCAGCTACCCCAACTAATACAAACTCTGGCTCAGGGATGGTGTTGGCTTCCGCCTGCATGTCCATTGCTCTTGTGATTGGGTAGATGGGATACCCGGTGCGTAGAAAGCCGCGAGCAAATACCCCGGCCATTTCACCAATTCCAATAATCACTATAGGTTTGCGCATGAATGTACCTTTTGCTTAATTCTCGAATAAACTCACCATTATACTGCCAAAACGTATCGATTCATTTTGTCTTGTTGATTAGCCAGCCAAACCTGGGCTGGTGAAAGGGGGAGAATAAACTTGATACTTGTCCAAGGTATTCAGCCTGGATGGAGGTGGCGATAAACAAGCGTTTTTGCACCTCGGCTTCCCATTCTCCCTGATTGATGATTAAAAGCTGGCCGCCCGGGGCAAGTAATTGAAAAGCATGTGCAAGTAAAGCGCTTGGTTGATAAAGATGTCGTGGCAGACCCCAGGCAGAGAGCGGCATCTCAACAACAAACGGCAGAAACCAGGTGATTAATTGATATGTTGCGTTAGGCAGCAACTCCAGCAGCGAGCCTGAAATGAAGCGGCAGTCAAACTGCTTGGCCATGTAGTCACCATAATCACGTCGTGACACCAGGTTCCAGTAACGACGATAGGCATCAATTTCTATTCCATGCCAGCTATTTCCGGTGAAACTAACTTGGGCGGGAAAATAGACGCCATTTTTACTGCCGATGTCGAGATTTGGTCCGGGCTGTTGCTGTTTGCCGAGAATTTGATCAAGCAAGTCGAGGAGATAAAGGTTCTGTTGCCACTCACCAGCATTACAGACCTTTTGCCATTCGCCCAAATTGTATTTTTCCCCCAGCTCTTCAAATCGGGCCAATTGCGAGTGATCGGTGAATGTTGGTGGCGCTCATAGCCTGGATTTGAATATGGGGTATCCATTTAGCTCCACCAATGTCAATATGTAGTGATGAGCAAATCGTCAAATTCATTAAGAGCTGGGCAAGATTACCCCTGTACCTGGAGCCAATTCCTCGAGTGGTTTCATGA